>CAXUEM010000034.1:9135-15795 GCA_964249885.1 uncultured Hymenobacter sp.
AGGCACGCTGATGTCCATCATCACCGAGTACTACACGGCCATGGGCAAGCGCCCCGTGAACAGCATCGTGCAGCAAAGCAGCACCGGCCACGCCACCACCGTCATCGGCGGGTTGGCCGTGGGCATGGAAAGCACCGTAGCGCCAATTCTGGTCTTGGCGGCCGGCATCATGCTTTCTTATAAGTACGCCGGCCTCTACGGCGTGGCCATTGCCGCCGCCGGCATGATGGCCACCACCGCCATGCAGCTGGCCATTGACGCCTTCGGCCCCATCGCCGACAACGCCGGCGGCATTGCCGAGATGTGCGAGCTGCCTAAGGAAGTGCGCGAGCGCACCGACATTCTCGACGCCGTGGGCAACACCACCGCCGCCACCGGCAAGGGCTTCGCCATCGCCTCGGCGGCGCTGACCTCGCTGGCTTTGTTCGCCGCCTTCATGGGCACGGCCAACATTACGGTCATTGATTCGAGCAAGGCCAACGTGCTGGCCGGCCTGTTCGTGGGCGACATGATTCCGTTTATTTTTTCGGCCCTGGCTATTGCCGCCGTGGGCCGCGCGGCCATGGCCATGGTGCAGGAAGTGCGCCGGCAGTTCCGCGAGATTCCGGGCATCATGGAAGGCACCGGCCGGCCGGAGTACGAGAAGTGCGTAGCCATTTCCACGCAGGCGGCTATCCGCGAGATGATTCTGCCCGGCGCCATTGCCCTGATTTCGCCCATCATCGTGGGCTTCATCTTCGGGCCCGAGGTGCTGGGCGGCCTGCTGGCCGGCGTAACAGTATCCGGCGTGCTGATGGCCATGTTCCAGAGCAACGCCGGCGGCGCCTGGGACAACGCCAAGAAGTCCTTCGAGAAGGGCGTGCTGGTGAACGGCAAGATGGAATACAAGGGCTCGGACGCCCACAAAGCCTCCGTGACCGGCGACACCGTGGGCGACCCGTTCAAGGACACCTCGGGCCCGAGCATGAATATTCTCATTAAGCTGATGAGCATTGTCTCGCTCGTTATTGCGCCCCACATCAAGGCAGCAGACCGCGTGGAAGTGGTGCCCACCACCGGCAAGGTGCGCCAGGAAGTGCCCGCCCCGCGCCCGCAGGTGCGCTTCGCCGATGCCCGGACTGTGGCGCCGGCCGCCGCGCGCTTCGTTTTCACGCTGCTGAAATAACCCTGCCTAGCAGGGGGTAAGCTGACTTTTAGAAAGGTCGCCGGCTGCTTTGGCCGGCGACCTTTTTACTTTGCGCCCACTTAGCCGCCAGCCGGCCATTCTGAACCGTCCCCAACATCCGTGAAATCTGCCCCATCCGATACCTCCCTGGTTCAGACCATTGCCCTGCACGACAAGCAATTCAAGCCCTACCTCTCGGCCCGGGAGCTGGCCGCTGCTACCCAGGCCGTGGCGGCCCGCATCAACCAAGACTACGCCGGGCGCCGGCCCCTGTTCGTGGCCGTGCTCAGCGGCTCGTTTATGTTCGCCGCCGACCTGCTCAAGCACGTGAGGGTAGACTGCGAAATTGCCTTTATCCGGGTGGCCTCCTACGAGGGCACGCAGAGCACGGGCCAAATTAAGGAGCTGCTGGGCCTGCACGAGGACGTGCGGGGCCGCGACGTCATCATTCTCGAAGACATCGTGGACACCGGCCACACCATGCAGGCCCTACTGGCCCAGCTGCGCGAGAAGCAGCCGGCCTCGCTGGAAATTGCCACCTTGTTTTTCAAGCCCGCCAGCCTGCAGCACGAGCTGAGCCTGCGCTACGTGGGCCTGGAAATTCCCAATGATTTTATCGTCGGCTACGGCCTGGACTACGACGGCCTGGGCCGCAACTTGCCCGACGTTTACGTGGCCGCGTAGTTTGCCCGCGGCCTGACCCCCTGCTGGCTGTGCCCAGATGCGCAGAGTCCGCGCGGCGCTACGGCCGCCGGACGTAGCTTTGTGGCCGAATCATTAACTTGCTTCGGCCGTACTTGCCATCCTGACCTTCCCACCGCGCTAATTTCCCCCTCATGCTCAACATCGTGCTCTTCGGCCCGCCCGGCGCCGGCAAAGGAACGCAAAGCCAGAAGCTGATTGCTCACTACCACCTCGTGCACCTGAGCACCGGCGACTTGCTGCGCGCCCAAATCACGCAGGGCACCGAGCTGGGTCTGCGGGCCAAGAAGCTGATGGACGAAGGCCTGCTGGTGCCCGACGAGGTGGTTATCGGCATGATAGACAGCGCCCTGAATGACAACCGCCAGGCCGCCGGCTTCATATTCGACGGCTTCCCGCGCACGGTCCCGCAAGCGGAGAGCCTCGACCGCCTGCTGGCCCAGCACGAAACCCGCGTCTCGTGCATGATAGCGCTGGAAGTAGGGGAGGAGGAGCTAGTGAAGCGCCTGCTCGAGCGCGGCAAAACCAGCAACCGCCCCGACGACCAGGACGAAAGCAAAATCCGCCGCCGCGTGAACGTGTACAACACCGAAACCGCCCAGGTAGCCGGCTACTACGCCAACCAGCACAAGTTCCACGCCCTCAATGGCATCGGGCAGATTGATGTCATTTTCAACCAGATTTGCGGCCTCATCGACCAGCACCAGCAGCCCGTGGTGGAAGACCCGACCAAGGCCGCGGCCGAAGTGAAGGCGTAGGCTGCGCCAGTTAAAAGTTGAGAGTTAAAAGTTAAAAGCTGCTGGCGGTTGCGGTCATTGGGCCGGCTTCCGCCAGCAGCTTTTACTTATGCCAGCAGGGCTGAAATCAACTTTTAACTTTTAAATCATAACTTTTAACTCCCTTCCGTGGCTTCCAACAACTTCATCGACTACGTTAAAATAAACTGCCGCTCCGGCCGGGGCGGGGCGGGCTCCCACCACTTTTTCCGGGCCAAAGGCCTGCCCAACGGCGGTCCCGACGGCGGCGACGGCGGCCGCGGCGGCCACATCATCCTCGAAGGCAACGAGCAACTCTGGACCCTGCTCCACTTGCAATACAAAAAGCACATCTTCGCCCAGGACGGCGAGGGCGGCGGCGAAAACCTACGCTCCGGCAAGCAGGGCGAGGACATCATCATTCAGGTGCCGCTGGGCACGGTGGCCAAAAACGTGGAAACCGGCGAGCAGATGCTCGAAATCACGAGCCACGGCCAGCGCCTCGTGCTGGTGCCCGGTGGCCGCGGCGGCCTGGGTAACGACCACTTCAAGTCGGCCACGAATCAGACGCCGCAGTACGCCCAGCCGGGCGAGGAAGCCATTGAGATGCAGGTGGTGCTGGAGCTGAAGCTGCTGGCCGATGTGGGCCTGGTGGGCTTCCCCAACGCCGGCAAAAGCACCCTGCTCTCAGTGGTATCGGCGGCCAAGCCCAAGATTGCCGACTACGCCTTCACCACGCTGGTGCCCAATCTGGGCGTGGTGGCCTACCGCGACTACAAGTCGTTCGTGATGGCCGACATTCCCGGCATCATCGAGGGCGCCGCCGAGGGCCGTGGCCTGGGCACGCGCTTCCTGCGCCACATCGAGCGCAACTCCATGCTCTTATTCATGATAAGCTGCGACTCGCCCGACATCGCCGCCGAGTATAATATTTTGCTGGGCGAGCTGGAGCAGTTCAACCCCGAGCTGCTGGACAAAAAGCGCCTGCTGGCCATCACCAAAGCCGACATGATAGACGAGGAGCTGGAAGCCGAAATGCGCGCTGCCCTGCCGGCCGGGGTGTCGGCGGTGTTTATCTCCAGCTTAGCCAATAAGGGCATTACGCAGCTTAAGGATATGATTTGGCAGGCGCTGCATAGCTAAGGCTCTGGTTTGCTAAAAGCGCTTGAAAATGAATTTGTGAGTCGTAGCACCTTTTAGAAGATATAAAGTGTCGGCTCTCGCTTCCTTTCTGATTGAATCTCCAACGTGCGCCTCTTCAAGAACAACTGTGGTATTTGATTTTCTTGTAGTCTGTATCGGGTAGAAAGTGTAAGTATTGCTTTTGACTTTTATCTGGACTGCTAGGCCGTGGTCGGCGGCGCTGATAGATTCCAAAGGTCCATTTAGCTGAGCCTTGTTAAACGCCGAAAAACGGCTTTCTAACTGCACGGAGGCGTTATATTCACTTATTATTAAATAATAACATATTGATGCTACTGCAAAAATTATCGCCTTTCGTTTGAAAGCTGTTGAGGCGGTTCCATAAGGGAAATTCGATGGCTCGTCAGTGTTGTGATTCATGCTCTCAATTTGAAATCAAAAATAGGTTGTTAGATTTCTAATTATACCCGTGCCAAACTGACAGCCGCCCGCTCTTTGGCCTACTCCTTGCGCCGGGAGCCCGACTAACCGGCTAACCCCGTGAAAAACCCATTCCGACGCATCTTTCCGACTATGGCTCCCGAGAACAACCCGCTCCAGGACGACAACCTGACCGCCGATGCTGCCCACGTAGCTGGCGAAATGGCCGACGGCGAAACCACCGACACCCACGCCCACCCCGATACCGAAGCTACTGCCACCGATGCCGCGCCGCACGCCGAAGCCAGCCGCACCGACACGGAGCTGAACGACCTCAAAGACAAGTACCTGCGCCAGGCCGCTGAGTTCGAGAACTACAAGCGCCGCACCACCAAGGAGCGCATGGACCTTTACAAAACCGCCAACCAAGAATTGATGGTGGCCCTGCTGCCGGTGCTCGACGACTTCGAGCGGGCCCGCGCCGCCACCCGCGACGCGCAAGACGCAGAGGTTGTGCGCGAGAGCATCGCCATTATTTACAACAAGCTGAACAACACGCTCCAGCAGAAGGGTTTGACGCCTATGGAATCGCAGGGCACTGCTTTCGACCCGGAGCTGCACGAGGCCATCACCCAGATTCCGGCGCCTTCGGAAGATTTGAAGGGCA
This sequence comes from uncultured Hymenobacter sp., assembly GCA_964249885.1. Classification (GTDB taxonomy): domain Bacteria; phylum Bacteroidota; class Bacteroidia; order Cytophagales; family Hymenobacteraceae; genus Hymenobacter. The sequence goes on from CAXUEM010000034.1 coordinate 13,988, forward strand.
AAATCGTGGACACCGTGGAGCAGGGCTACTACCTCGGCGACAAGGTGATACGGCACGCCAAGGTGGTGCTGGGGCAGTAGTTCTATTCAAGTATCGAACAATAAATCAGGCGGTCATGCTGAGCGCAGTCGAAGCATCTCTACCGCTGACTAACTCCATCGTTGAGATTACTTACGCAGTAGAGATGCTTCGACTGCGGCTGCGCCTTCGCTCAGCATGACGGTCAGACGACCACATACTACCAGACAATGGCAACCAAGCGTGATTATTACGAGGTATTAGGCGTGGCGAAAAACGCGACGGCGGAGGAATTGAAATCCGCCTATCGCAAGATGGCCATCAAATTTCACCCCGACAAAAACCCCGACGACCCCACGGCCGAAGACAAATTCAAGGAAGCCGCCGAGGCCTACGAGGTGCTCAACAACGCCGACAAACGCGCGCGCTACGACCGTTACGGCCACCAGGGCGTGGGCGGCGGGGGCGGCCCGCAGAACATGGAGGACATCTTCTCGCAGTTCGGCGACATCTTCGGCGGCGGCGGTTTCGAGGGGTTCTTCGGTGGCGGGCGCGGCCAGCAGGGGGGGCGCCGGGTGCGTAAAGGCTCGAACCTGCGCATCAAGCTCAAGCTCGACCTGGAAGAAATTGCCATGGGCGTGGAGAAGAAAATCAAGGTGAAGCGCTACGTGGCCTGCAGCCCGTGCAGCGGCACCGGCGCCAAAAACGGCACCGACCTGAAAAACTGCGCCACCTGCCAGGGCCAGGGCCAGGTAAAAAAAGTGGTGAACACCATGCTCGGCCAGATGGTGAGCTCCAGCACCTGCCCCACCTGCCACGGCGAAGGCAAAACCGTGACCACCGCCTGCGACGTGTGCAAGGGCGAGGGCCGGCAGCTGCACGAGGAAGTTATTCCGATTAATATTCCGGCCGGCGTGGCCAACGACATGCAGCTCAGCATGGGCGGCAAGGGCAACTACCCCGAGCGCGGCGGCGTGGCCGGCGACCTGCTCATCCAGATTGAGGAGGAGCCGCACGAGTTTCTCAAGCGCGACGGCAACAACATCATGTTCGAGCAGTACCTCTCGTTCGTGGATGCCGCGCTGGGCGCCTCGCTCGAAGTGCCCACCATCGAGGGCAAGGTGAAAATCAAAGTGGAGCCGGGCACCCAGCCGGGCAAAATTCTGCGTTTGCGCGGCAAAGGCATCAAGGACCTGAACGGCTACGGCCGCGGCGACCAGCTTATTCACCTCAATGTCTGGACTCCGAAAGCCGTTACCAGCCAGGAGCGCGAGCTGCTGGAAAAGCTGCGCGACTCGGATAATTTCACGCCGCACCCCGGCAAGAACGACAAGGGTTTCTTCGAGAAGGTGAAGGAGTATTTCCAGTAGGGAAAGGCGGTCATGCTAAACGAAGTGAAGCATGATGGCAGATAATAGTGCAAGCCCGCCGAGAGTAATTTCGGCGGGCTTTTTCGTGCCTTTTGCGCTGCGCGGGCCCCAGTGAGAACGGCAGCAGGATAAATTTTGGACAAGCCTGTAATGCCCAAACGCCTGCCGCGAATAACCTTTCGAAACCGCTGCTGCCGCCTTTCCGCATGACCTCCGCCGCGCCTACCGCCGACTTTCTTGCCCTGCTCCGGCAAAGCCAGCCCCTGCTGCGCCGCGTGGTTCGCCTGTATGAGCAGGACGCCGACGACCGGCAGGACCTGCTCCAGGAAATAACGGTGCAGCTCTGGCGGGCCTGGCCGCGCTACGTGCCCCGGCCCGACATAAAGACCACGACCTGGCTATACCGCATTGCCCTGAATG
>CAXUEM010000035.1:0-289 GCA_964249885.1 uncultured Hymenobacter sp.
GAACAACGTGCGCGTGAAAATGCACCGCGTGCAAAACAAGCTTCGCACCCTGATGGGCCAGCCGGCCTAAGCAAACCTCTTTTTTCGTTATGGAACTCTCCGAACTGCGCCAGCGCTGGCAGCAAGCCGCGGCGGCCCCCCAACCCCCTGCTGGGCACGCCCCGGAGGGCCTGCTCGACGAAGCCGCCCTGCGCCGGCTGCTGAGCCGCGGCACCCAGGCCAGCCCCGTGGCCAAGCTGGCGCGCAACCTGTGGCTGGAAATCGGCTTCACCGTCCTGGTTTTGATTAG
>CAXUEM010000035.1:299-7030 GCA_964249885.1 uncultured Hymenobacter sp.
ACGGGGCTGCTGGTAGTTAAGGACCATTTTTGGCGGGTCTGGACGGGAATGATGCTCGCCGTCTGCGTTGTGATGCTGCCTTACTACGTCCGCAAATGGCAGCTTATCCGCCGGCTGCGCGACCCCGCCGGCTCGGTGTGGGAGCATACCCGGCGGCAGGTCCGGGGCATTCGGGGACTGATTCGGCTCTACTACCGGGCCACCATGTGGTCTATTGTACCCTGGCTGGGCCTGCTGCTGTTCTTCACCGCCGGCCTGCTGGAGCGGCAGCTGCACGGGCCCGGCATGTGGCTGGGCCTGAGCCTGCTGGGAGGTTTTATCGGGGTGTTCGGGGCCGGTATGTATTTTATGATGCGCAGCTTCACGCGCTGGTACTTGCAGAAAGTCTACGGCCAGCACCTCGACCAGCTCGAAGCCAGCCTGGCCGAGCTGGAAGAGCCGGCCCGGCGCTAAGTCAGCCGCTGGCTGGCTACCCCCTGCTGGCAAGCGCCAAACCCTTACATTTAGCCGCCCTTTCTCTGCCTTTGCTTTCTGCCTTCAACCCTACCTGCGTATGGCCGCCTCTTCTGACCAAACCCCCATCCTCGAAGCCATCCACGTGCGCAAGGCCTACGCCAACCATGTGGCGCTGGAAGACCTGAGCCTGCGCATCGCCGAGGGCAGCATTTTCGGGCTGCTCGGGCCGAATGGCGCCGGTAAAACCTCGCTTATTCGCATTATTACCCAGATTACGGGCGCCGACTCGGGCGAAATCCGCTTCCGCGGCCAGCGCCTGAGCCCGGAGCACATTGCCGACATCGGCTACCTGCCCGAGGAGCGGGGCTTGTACAAGAAGATGAAGGTGGGTGAGCAGCTGCTCTATCTGGCCCAGCTGCGCGGCCTGAGCCGGCCCGACGCCCTGCAGCGCATCCGCACCTGGCTGGAGCGCTTCGACATCAAGCAGTGGGCCGACAAAAACGTGGAAGACCTGAGCAAGGGCATGCAGCAGAAGGTGCAGTTCATTGCCACCGTGCTCCACGACCCTAAGCTGATTATCCTCGACGAGCCATTTTCGGGCTTCGATCCGATAAACGCCAACCTCATCAAGGACGAGATTCTGGAAATGCGCCGCAACGGGGCCACCATTATCTTCTCCACCCACCGCATGGAGTCGGTGGAGGAGATGTGCGACAGCATTGCCCTGATAAACCGCGCCCGCAAAGTGCTCGACGGCCCGGTCAGTGAGATTCGCAACCAGTTCAAAACCAATACCTACGAGGTGGAGGGCCGCGGCAAACCCATTCTGATTCACCCTGATTTTGAAGTGATGGAGCACCAGGAGCGCGAAAACGGCCACTTCTACGACCGCATCCGGCTGCACACCGGCACCACGCCCAACGACCTGCTGCGCTACCTCATCGGCCAAGTGGAGGTGCACGCCTTCCGGGAGCAGATTCCGAGCATCAACGAGATTTTCATTCGCCGCGTGAAGGAAACCATGCCCGAAACGCTGGTCGAGGAAAACGCCTAGACTCACACTACCAGCCCGTCATGCGGAGCGCAGTGAAGCATCTCGCGTGCTGACGACTGCAAAAGCCCCGCGCAAGATGCTTCACTGCGCTCTGCATGAGCATCTTACGCTATTCTGCCTAAAAGCTACCTAATCCACCATGCCTTCCAAATTTCTACTCGTTGCCCAGCGCGAATACCTGACCCGGGTGCGCAAAAAGAGCTTTATTATTATGTCGCTCATCGGGCCGCTGCTCACGGTGGCGTTGTTCGCGGTGCCCGTACTCATCGCGCGCCTCTCGGATTCGAACAAAGTGGTGGCCGTGGCCGACGCGGGCAATATTTTCGAAGGCAAGCTGCCCGCCCCGCAGGATGACGTGCGCTACGAGGCCGTCACCACCGACCTCGCCCAGGCCAAAGCCACCTACAAAGCCGGCAAATACGATGCCCTGCTCTACGTGCCGCCCTTCGAGCTCGACAACCCTGCTGGCTTCCAGATATTTTCCAAACAGGGCGCGGGCTTATCCTTGGAAAACGACCTGCGTCGGGCCATCAACCGGCAGATAGAAACCCGCCGCATGGCCAATGCCGGCATCCGGCCCGAGGTGATGGACAAGATTAAGGCCGATGTCGAGCTCAAGGCCATCAGCCTGAGCGAGCAGGGCGAGAAGTCGGCCAGCACGGGTGTGAGCACTGGCATTGCCTATTTCAGCGGCTTTCTGATTTACATTTTCATCTTCATCTACGGCATCCAGATTATGCGCGGCGTGATGGAGGAGAAAACCAACCGCATCGTAGAGGTGATGATTTCGTCTATCAAGCCCTTCCAGCTCTTGCTGGGCAAGATTGTGGGCATCGCGGCGGTGGGCCTCACCCAGCTGGGGCTGTGGGTGCTGCTGTCCACGGCCATTACCTCAGTGTTTGCGGGCTCCGTCAGCCCGGCCAAGATGGCTCAGACCCGGGTGGACCAGGCTAGGGCCGTAGCCGGGCCGGAGTCGGCGGCAGCAAAAAAGGAGCGCAAGAAGGAAGCGCCCGTGGCCAAGTTCTTCGCGGCCCTGGAAGAGGCCAACGTCAATATCCCTTTGGTCATCGGCAGCTTCCTGTTTTACTTTCTCGGCGGCTACCTGTTCTACGGTGCCCTGTTCGGTGCCATCGGCTCAGCGGTTGACAATGAGACGGATACCCAGCAGTTTATGATGCCCGTCACCATGCCGCTGGTGCTCACCTTCGTGGTGTGCCAGGCCGTGCTCACCACCAACCCCAACGGCTCGGTGGCCGTCTGGATGTCGCTGATACCCTTCACCTCGCCCATCGCCATGATGATGCGCCTGCCCTTCGGCGGGGTGCCGGCCTGGCAGCTGGCCTTGTCCATGGCCTTGCTCATTGGCGGCTTTCTGTTCACCACCTGGCTGGCCGCACGCATTTACCGGGTCGGCATCCTGATGTACGGCAAGAAAATCACCTACGGCGAGCTGTCGAAGTGGCTGTTCTACAAGGGTTAAGACTTTTAGAGTCTATATTAATTAGACGTCATGCTGAACGCAGTGAAGCATCTCGCTCGGAGAAGTAGCTCAATCGTTGTTTACCGCTGATTAGTGTTGCACGCGAGATGCTTCACTGCGTTCAGCATGACGTTCAGATTTATGCGCCTCTGTTTTCGCTTTGTTTTCCTGCTGCCGCTGCTTTTCAGCTTCACTTTCGCCGGCGAGCGGCCCGCCTACCGCCTGTTCACGGCCCAGGGTGCGCCCGCCGACTACGACCAAATGCTGGCTCAACTGGCCCAGGCCGACGTGGTGCTGTTCGGGGAGCAGCACAACGATGCCCTCACGCACTGGCTGGAGCTGCAGGTAGCCAAGGACTTGCACCGGCTCAAGCAGCCCGGCCAGCTGGTGCTGGGCCTGGAAATGTTTGAGCGCGACGTGCACCCCCTGCTGGCTCGCTACGGCGCCGGCACCCTGCCCGACTCGGCCCTGGAGCGGCAGGCTCGGCCCTGGCCCAACTACGCCACCGACTACCGCCCCCTGCTGCGCTTCGCCCGCGAAAACCAGGTGCCCATCGTGGCTACCAACGCGCCGCGGCCGTTTGCCCGCACCGTGGCCCGCAGTGGCCTCGCCGCCCTGGACAAGCTGCCGGCTGCCGACCGCACCCTGCTGGCCCCGCTGCCGCTGAAAGTCGATTTTGAGCTGCCCGGCTATAAAAAGATGGCGGGTATGTTTGGCGGTGCGGCCCACGGCGGTGCAGGCGGCCAAACCATCATCCAGGCTCAGGCGCTGAAAGACGCGACGATGGCCTACTTCATCAGCCAAAGCCGCCAGCCGGGCCAAACCCTGCTGCACCTCAACGGCTCCTTCCACTCCGACAACCACGACGGCATAGTGGCCTACCTGCGGCAGTATGCGCCCAAGCTGAATGTGCTGACAATAAGCGTCGTAACGCAGGCGCAACTGCTTTCCCTGAGCAAGGAAAACCGGGACCTGGCCGATTTTGTGGTGGTCGTGCCCGAGGACGCGGCCAAGACGTACTAGCGTACGCTAGCGTGCTGGCGCGGCGCCGTGAGCTTACGCCGTCTTTTATTAGATTCTGTTCTATGAGCCGTCGGGCTTACGCGCTTGCCTGCCTGCTGTGGGTTGCTTACTTGGGCGCGTCGGCGCAGCTGCGGCCGGGCCCGCCAGCCTTCACGGTGGTGCCGCTGGGCGTGAAGGGCGGGCTGGCCGAGGGCAACCTGTCGGCCTACTTGGTAGCCGCGGCCGGCCGCACTGATTTCATTTGCCTCGACGCTGGCAGCCTGCGTCCCGGCGTCGAAAAAGCCGTGGCGGCCGGCGGGCTGGCCGCGCCCGCCGACACCGTGCTGCGGCGCTATATCAAAGCCTATTTTCTTTCGCACGCCCATCTCGACCACGTAGCCGGCCTGCTGCTCAACGCGCCGGATGACACGCCCAAGCCCATTTTCGGGCTGCCCACTACCCTGACGACCCTGCAGCAGGACTACCTGAACTGGCGCGCCTGGCCCAATTTCGGCGACGCCGGTCCGGCGCCGGCGCTGGGCAAATACCAGCTGCGGGCCCTGCGGCCGGGTGCCGAAACCGCCGTGCCCGGCACCGGCCTGCGGGTGCAAGCCTTTGCCCTCAGCCACGCCCAGCCCTACCAGAGCACAGCCTTTCTGGTGCGCAGCGCCGATGACCAATATTTACTTTATCTGGGCGACACCGGCGCCGACGCGGTGGAGGGCAGCACCCGGCTGCGGGAGCTGTGGCAAGCGGTGGGGCGGCTGCTGCAGCGCGGGCAGCTGCGGGCCATTTTCATCGAGGCCTCGTATCCCAACACTCAAGCCACCTCGCGGCTCTACGGCCACCTCACGCCGGCCCTGCTGCTGGGCGAACTGCGCGTGCTGGCCCAGGTGGCGGGAAAAAATGCCCTGCTAGGCCTGCCCGTGGTCGTCACCCACCTCAAGCCGGGCGCCGACAGCGAAACTTTGATACGGCGGGAATTGGAGCAGGCCAACGTTCTGCAAATCAGGCTGGTGTTTCCGGAACAGGGGCAAAGGCTGGTGTTCTGAGCCGGCGCCGCTGGCTGCGGCCGTTGGTGTCGGCCCGGTCCGGTGTGGGCGGGCCGGCGGGCCGAAGCGCCCGGGGGCGGTAAATTGTCGGCCTATTATTCCTGACTGATGCCCGGTGCGCCGGCCAGGCGGCGCCAAATCCATTTTATGCGGGACGTTGAAACCCACAAGCAAGCCCTTTTCGAACAAGTAGCTGCCCGGCTCCGCCAGCAGGGCCTTGCCATCGTGCAGCAGGACCGGGCCCGGCCCTGGGGCGGCTTTTTCGTTATCGACGATGCCCAGGCCCAGCAGTTTGCCGATACCTATTTCGATGGTTTGCCCGTCGAACAGCTGCGCCTGGCCGGGCAGCTCAGCCCCAAGGTACTGCTGGTGGCGCCCGGCCAGCGCCTCTCGTGGCAGTACCACCACCGCCGGGCCGAAATCTGGCAGGTGGTGCAAGGGCCGGTGGGCGTGGTCGTCAGCGACACCGACGCGCCGGGCCCGGTGACCATTCATCAGGTCGGCGAGCGGGTGCTGCTGCGCCAGGGCCAGCGGCACCGGCTGGTAGGTCTCGAAAACTGGGGCGTGCTGGCCGAAATCTGGCAGCACACCGACACTGAGCACCCCTCCGACGAAGACGATATTGTGCGGGTACAGGACGACTTCGGGCGTTAGCAGCTAACAGCTAGCTGGCTTGCTCACCAGGCTTAGCCTTTTTCAGCGCCGCCACCAGTTGCTGCTGCAACTGCGCGCCGGAGTCGGCGGGCGGAGCCTCGCTGATACCGTATTGCTTCTGCAGGCGCTGCCACTCGGCAATGTCGATGAAGACGCCGGTGATGTTGCCTCTGGCGTCGGAAATGTATTTGATGTCCATGATGAGGTAGCGGTAAAGCTGGATGCAGCAGGCTGGTGAAGGGCGATTGGCGAGGCTGCGCTCCGAAAGGCAGCCGGCTAGCTTCACCCGGCCCGACCCGCCTACTCGCCCGGGTGGTAGGTGCGTTCGGCCTTAGCTTTTACGTCTTCGGGGTAGAATAATACGTCCTTGAAGCGGCCGGTGGTGAACAACGGCGCCTGGTCGGTGAAGTGCGGGTCGCCGGGCTGGCTGCTCTGGCCGCCCGTCACCACGGAGCGCGCCCTGACGCGCGGCCCGAACTCGACCACGGCCACGAAACTGTTGCCCACCGTGCCGTAGCGGCGCTTGGGGCCGGCCTGCGGGCGGGCGCCGTAGGCGGCCAGCGAGCCCCAGGCCGAGGATGTAAACGCCACCGGCAGGCTGGGCTGCTGGTCGTCGTAGCGCTCCTGAATCTGGCCGGTCAGGCGCTGAAAGCGGTTTACCTCGCCCCAGGCGGTGCGCCAGGTGCCGAAGTCGCGGTCCAACTCGGCCAGGGTTTCGCTCAGGGCGGTCAGCTTTTCGGTGGGAGTGGTGTTTTGCAGCGTGAACTGCACGAAGCGCAGGTAGTCGGGGCGCTGGTCGGCCGGCACGCGGGGGCGGGCCAGGTTCTGCAGCTTTTCGGCCCAGTAGATGGCCACGGTTTGCGCCACGGAGCCCGTAGCGTAGTTGCGGTCCCAGGCGCGGAGCAGCGCAACCGCCTCGGTGGTAGCGGCCGGCTGGCCGGTGGGGTTGGCGTCGTAGGCAGCCAGCAGGGGGGGCAGCAGGTCGTCGAAGGCCGTGAGGTGCGGGTCGTTGGCGGCGGCAACGAGCGTGTCG
>CAXUEM010000035.1:7040-15681 GCA_964249885.1 uncultured Hymenobacter sp.
ACCCTGGATTTGCCGCTGAGCACCCGCACGGCGTTCAGACCGCGGTAGTTTTCGGCGTCGGGCGCCGTATAAGTCGGGTAGTCGGCCTTGTCGGGGCTGCTCTCCGGCCCCGAGACGGTAAAGGGCGTCGAGTTGCAGTTCTGGATAAAGCCGCTGTCCGGGTTTTTCACCTGCACCAATTCATCCACGCCGTGAAAGCCGCGCCACTCGGTTTGGGGGTTGGCGCCGTCCACGGGCTGGCTCCAGTCGAATTGCGGGCTGCGCCGGGGCATGAAGTTGCCGTGCCAGTAGGCGATGGTGCCCTGGTTATCGGCAAAAACCGTGTTATTCGAGGCGTTGCCGTTAAGCTTCATCACCTTGCGGAAGTCCCGGTAGCCGCCGGCCTTGGTGCGCAGATACGACTGCGACAGGGCCGCCAGCGGCGCGTTCATCATGCGCACGGTCAGCCACTTGTCTTCCCCCTGCTGGCCTACGATGGGGCCGTGGTGCGTGCGGTAGATGGTGAACTCCTTGTAAGCCAGCTGCCCGTTCTGGCGGTAGGGCAGGCGCACTAGCTCGGTTTCGACGGGCAGCAGCCGGGCACCGTAGCGGTAGTAAAAGCGGCCGTCTTTTTTTTCTATTGTCTCCAGGTACTCGTCCATCGAGTCGGCCTGGCTGGAGGTGTGCATCCAGCCGCACTTTTCATTAAAGCCCTGGTAGATAAAGAACTGGCCCCAGGTGACGGCCCCGTAAGCATTGAGGCCCTGCTGGCTCGTCATCTGCACCTCGGCGCGGAAGTAGAACGAGGTATGCGGGTTGATGAGCAGCAGGGCATGGCCGCTCTGGCTGCGCCCGGCCCCGACGGCAAAGCCGTTGGAGCCCACCGGCTCCCGGTCGAGGTGCTCCAGCCGGGGGGGCTGCCAGGAAGTCGACTTTTTCTGACCATAAAACGCCTTGAGGCGGTCCAGCGGCACCACGCTGATGTTGCCGCCGATGCTGCCCTCGCTGAACAGGAGCGGCATCCAGGGCTGGAAGCGCCGCAGCAGCCGGGGTTTCACGGTCGGGTGGGTGTGGAGGTAGTAGTTGGTGCCGTCAGCAAAGGCTTGGAGCAGGGCCTTCATCCAGCCGGGGCTTTTCTGGTAGACGGCCAGCGCCTGGGTCGAGTCCATAAACAGGCGCGCCCGCAAATCGTGGTAGAGCGCCGCCTCGCCCTCCACCTCGGCCAGCCGGCCGATGGCGTCGAGGTAGTTCATCTCGACCCGGCCGAAGTCGTCCTCGCACTGCGAATACAGCAGGCCAAACACGGCGTCGGCGTCCGTCTTGCCGCTGATGTGGGGCACGCCCCAGTTGTCGCGCACTATCTGCACCTGCCGGGCCTGCTGCTGCCAGCGCGCAATTTCCACCGGCGTAAAGGCCTGGGCCCGCGCCCCCAGGGCGGCCAGTAGCGAGAGCAACAAGAAAAACGAACGCATCGGGGCGGAAAAGTCAGGAGTAGAAGAAAGCAGCTGGCGCAACGCTAGAGCAACAACGTGAAGTAAACGAAAAAGCCCCGACCAGCGGGCCGGGGCTTTCCAAATATCAGTTAAGAAGCTGCAATTCGCGGCTGAACTAACGCGAAGAGGAGTTAGGCCGAGAACGACGAGCCGCAGCCGCAGGTGCTCTTGGCCTGGGGGTTGTTGAACACGAAACCGCGGGCGTTGAGGCCGTCCTGGAAGTCGACCTCCATGCCCAGCACGTACATGGCGTGCTTCTTATCCATGATGAGCTTCAGGCCATCAAGGTCGTAGGTTTCGTCGGCGTCCTTGGCCTTGTCGAAGCCCAGCAGGTAGCTCATGCCCGAGCAGCCGCCGCCCTGCACGCCGATGCGCAGGCCGTAGTCGGCGGGTACATTTTTCTCGTTGATGATATTCTTCACCTCTACCACGGCGCGGTCGGTGAGGCTGATGGGGGCAAGCGTGGCAACGGAAGCCATAGGAAAGTAGATTTAGGGCGAAAGGGAAGACAAATATACGGCGCTGCCGAAGGCCGGGCGCAGGGCGTAAACAGCGCACCGGGGCCGGCGGTTCACGGTATAATTTTGCCGGTGCGGCCAGCCTTAGCCGGCCCGTGGCGTATAAGCCAGGGCCTTGTCCGCGGCAAGCCAACCAGCCGCCGGGCCCCGTCTACTTTTGCTTTTTATGGATTCTACGGCCTACCTCTTCGATTTGCTGAAAATCATCTTGCCCGCGCTGATTGTAGCTGGGGCTATCTTTCTGCTGTTCAAGCAATTTCTGGAGCGCGAGCAGCAGCGGCGCCTCATTGAGCTGCGCCTGGAAAGCGGCAAAACCACCCTGCCGCTGCGCCTGCAGGCGTATGAGCGGCTGGTTTTGTTTCTGGAGCGCATCTCGCCCAGCAACATTCTCGTGCGCCTGAGCAGCGCCGGCCAAACCGTCGCCGACTACCACCGCGCCCTGCAGCAGGAAATCCGGGCCGAGTACGAGCACAACCTCTCCCAGCAGCTCTACATCACGCCCGAGGCCTGGGAAATGGTCAAGCAGGCCAAGGAGAACGTGCTCACGATGATAAACCGGGCCTACCAGGCCACGCCCAACCAGCAGCAGGCCCGCGGCCCCGAACTGGCCAAGCGCATTTTGGAGGGCCTGATGAACGACGCGCCCGACCCCACGGCCCAGGCCCTGCACGTGGTGAAGCGCGAGGCTGCCGGGCTGTTCTAAATCTTTTAGGTCAGGTCATCCAGAGCAAAACGAAGGACCTTATTGCGCCTGAACCATAGTCGGACCAACGAATCCTTGTAAAGTGATAAGGTCCTTCGCTCTGCTCAGGATGACCTGACCTAAAAGGGTCGGAGCATATATTTCGCAGTATACCTACACCGCGGCCGCTACCGAATTAATAGCCCGCTGGTAGCAGGCTTCGTAGCGCGGCACAATGTTGTCGACCGCAAACTCCTCGGCCCGGGCCCGCGCGGCTTCCTTGAAACGGGGCAGGTTGGCATCATCGAGCACGAAAAGGGCGTTTTTAATCATGTCGGCCACGTCGCCGATTTCGCTCATCATGCCGGTTACGCCGTGCACGTTCAGCTCCGGGATGCCGCCGGCGTTGGTGCTCACCACGGGCACCTCGCAGGCCATGGCCTCCAGCGCGGCGAGGCCGAAGCTCTCGTTTTCGCTGGGCATCAGAAACAGGTCGCTCACGCTGAGGACTTCTTCCACGGCCTCCATTTTGCCCAGGAAGCGCACGTCGCGCTGGCAGTCGAGGTCGCGGGCCAGCTTTTCCATGCGGGTGCGGTCGGGGCCGTCGCCGATGAGCAGCAGCTTGGCCGGAATCTGCTGGCGCACGCCGCAGAAGATGCGCAGCACATCCTCGACCCGCTTCACGGCCCGGAAATTCGAGGTGTGAATGAGCAGCTTCTCGCCCTCCGGCGCGATGGCCGCCCGAAAGTGTCCCTTGTTTTGCTTCTTGAAGCGGCTTAAATCAATGAAATTGGGAATGACGTCAATCTCCTTTTCGACGGCGAAATACTCATAGGTTTCGCGGCGCAAATCATCCGACACCGACGTAACGCCGTCGCTTTGATTGATGCTGAACGTCACGACCGGCTCGTAGCTGGCATCCTTGCCAACCAGGGTAATGTCGGTGCCGTGCAGGGTGGTCACGACCGGCGTGTGCACCCCGCGGGCCCGCAGTATCTGCTTGGCCATGTAGGCCGCCGAGGCGTGCGGAATGGCATAGTGCACGTGCAGCACGTCGAGCTTCTCGTTCTGGGTGATATCGACCATCTTGCTGGCCAGCGCCGACTCATAGGGCGGAAACTGAAACAGCGGGTAGGTGGGAATATAAACCTCGTGGTAGAACAGGTTTTCGTTGAAGAAGTCGAGCCGCACCGGCTGGTTGTAGGTGATAAAGTGCACCCGGTGCCCGCGCTGGGCCAGCGCCTTGCCCAACTCCGTGGCCACCACGCCCGAGCCGCCAAACGTGGGATAACAAACGATACCGATGTTCATGTGAGGATGCTTTTGCGCCTAGCTAACCGGAAAACCGGCCGCTTGTTGCTTAGACGTCGACGGTGCCCGGGTGTTGCATATGCATTAGCTTTAATAATGCCACAGCAAGCCAAAGCCAGCAGGGGGTATGCGCTGGGTATATGCTGGCGCGAGTTTAGGCGCAGCCGTAACTCGTGACTGGCTCATGACGTGGAGTTTGCAACTCCACTGCCGCGCAGCGGCAAGTTGGCAGCCGCGCTGGATGCCGGTTTATTGTCCCAAAATCAAATACTCTGATTGCGCAAGGACGCATTGCCGCTGCGCGGCAGTGGAGTTGCAAACTCCACGTCATGAGCCAGTCACGAGTTACGGCTGCGCCTAAACTCGCGCCAGCGCATCTCATTCCAAACAAAAACTACTTTTCCCCGGCGGCCAGCGCCTTATAAATCACGTCGTGAATGCGGGTGCGGATGTTGTACTGGCGCAGCTTGTTGTTGCCGGCGTCGGGGTACACGCGGTTGGAGAGGAAGACGTAGAGGATGCCGTTTTCCGGGTCCATCCACACGCAGGTGCCGGTGAAGCCGGTGTGCCCAAAGGTGCTCGGCGACGACATGGCGCTGGTCGGGCCGTGGCCTTCGCCCAACTCAGGCGTGCCGTGGTCCCAGCCCAGGCCGCGACGCGAACCGGGCGCGGCGCGGGCAAACTCCGTCACCACCGGATTCTGGAAGTAGCTCACGCCGCCGTAGCGGCCGTTTTGCAGGTTCATCTGCATCAGGATGGCCAGGTCGTTGGCCGTGGCGAACAGGCCGGCGTGGCCGCCCACGCCGCCCACCAGCGCGGCCATCTGGTCGTGCACCGAGCCCTGCAGCTGCTCGCGGCGGTAGTACGTGTCATTCTCGGTGGGCGCGATGCAGCTCTTGGGAAAGCGCTGCAGCGGGTTATAGGTCATGCTGCCCAGGCCCAGCGGCCGGTAGAAATTCTTATCCAGGAAGTTTTCCAGCGGCTCCTTCAGCAGCTTCTCGCTCAGGCGCTTCATTACCAGAAAGCTCAGGTCAGAATACTCAATCGGGTACTTGCCTTTGATTTTGGGCAGCAGCGAGCTGCGCATGGTCCAGGCCCAAACCGAGTCGTCGGCGGCTTTCGTGGAGTACTCGCCGGGCGTTACCTCGTTGGGGAAGTCGTCGGAGCGGGTGCTGGCGTAGAAGGTGGGCTTGAGCTTGCCGCCGCTGGTCACGGTGCGCTCCCAGGTCGGGATGCCGGGCTTGAGGCCGGCCTGGTGCAGCAGCACCTCGCGCACGGTCATCTCGCGCTTGTTCGTGCGTTGCAGCTCGGGCAGGTAGGCCGAAACTTTTTCGTCTAAGTTCAGCCGGCCCTGGTCTTTGAGGTACATGATGGCCTGCAGGGTGCCGGCTACCTTGGTTACGGAAGCCAAATCGTAGAGCGTGCTGCTCGTGACGGGCTGGCTCTGGTCGTAGGTGATGTAGCCGTAGCTCTGGTCGAAGATGACAGTGCCGTTGCGGGCCACCAGCACCTGGCAGCCGGGCGAGGCAGCGTAGGCCTGGCTTTCCAGCGCGATGTTGTCAATCTGAGCTAAAATCTTGGAGTTCAAACCCTCGCTCTCGGGCGGGCCGTAGCGCAGGCGACGCAATTCCAGGGTCTTGATGCCCGTGCCCACCGGCAGCGTGGCCGACACCGTCACCGGCAGCTTGCCCCGCGCCGGTAGGGCCCCGAACAGCACCTGCGGCACCACGAGTTGGGCGGCGTAGTGGTCTTCGTAGCCGCAAACCAGCGTGCGGGCGCTTTCCAGAAACTTCAGCGCGTAGGCGTTGCCCATGGCCACGACCACCATTTTGCGGCGCTTGTCGGCCTGCAGCTGCTTCAGAAAGTTCAGCGCGCCCTGGCCCAGGCCGTAGGAGTGGGCCGGCGTATTGTTCATAGCGTGCAGGCTGACCACCACCACGTTGGCGTCGCCGAGCCGGCTCAGAATGCGGGTGAAGGTCGAGTCGTCGGCGTAGCGGTTGGGCACCGACACCACCGGCCCGGCCTGGTACTTGCTGAAAATCGTGGCGTAGGGCCCCTCGGGCGGCGTGCCGATGGTGACGGAGGTGATGCGCAGCGTGTCGAGCCGGCGGAAGGGCAGGAGCCCGTCCTCGTTCTTGACCACCGTCACGGCGTGCTCGAAAATGCGCTGCGACAAGACCCGGCTGCTGGGTTGGCTCAGGCTGTCGCGCAGCACGGGCAGATTTACGGGCCGGTATTTGGCCAGGCCAGCCCAGTGTTTGGCGCGCAGAATTTTCTTGATGCGCAGGTCAATATCTTCCTGCTTGAGCCGGCCGGCGGCGGCCGCCTCGCGGATGCGCAGCAGGGCCGCGGGCACGTCCTCCGAAAACAGCAGCACGTCGTTGCCGGCGGCCAAAGCCATGGCGTCCAACTCGCCGTCCTTGTAGAGCTTGCTCACGCTCTTCATATTCAGCGCATCGGTGAACACCAGGCCCTTGAAGCCCATCTTGTCCTTGAGCAGGTCCGTGACCAGCGCCCGGGAGAGCGTGGTGGTTTTGGCGTCAGTCGTGTCGAAGAGCGGCATGTAGAGGTGGGCCACCATCACGCCCATCACGCCGGCCTCGAATGACTGCTGGAAGGGCACCAAATCCACTTTCGTGAGCCGGGCCATGTCGGTGTTGATAACCGGCAGGGCCACGTGCGAGTCGGTGTCGGTGTCGCCGTGGCCGGGGAAGTGCTTGGCCACGGCCATCACGCGCTGGTCCTGCAGGCCCTTCACGTACTGCACGCCGAGCCGGGCCACGTCGTTCTGACTTTCCCCGAACGAGCGGTTGCCGATAACCGGGTTGCCGGGGTTGGAATTGACGTCCAGCACGGGCGCGAAGCTGATGTGTACGCCCAGCGCGCGCAGCTTGCGGGCAATTTCACGGCCCATCTGGTACACGTACTTGTCGTCGTCCATGGCGCCGAGCGTCATCTGCTTGGCAAAGTGCATCGAGGAGTCCAGGCGCATGTCCAGGCCCCACTCGGCGTCCATGGCAATGAGCAAGGGCACCTTGGCGGCGGCCTGAAAGCGGTTCGTGAGCTGGGCCTGCCGCTTGGGGCCGCCCTGCAGAAACATCACCCCGCCGATGCCCTGGTTGCGCACCAGCCGCTCGATGCGGGCGTCCTGGGTGCGGTCCTTGTTCGAGTACGCGGCCACCATAAACAGCTGGCCCAGGCGCTGGTCGGGCGTGAGGCTGTTGAACACGCTGTCGACCCAGGCCATTTCCTCGGGGGCGGCGGGCAGCGGGTCGGGCGGCAGGCGCAGCCGCCCCGAGGGCTTGGCAAACGTGAGCAGCAAAGCCGCAACAACGAGCAGGGAAAGAAAAAGGCTTAGCCGGGTTTTTGTCTGCATTAGCCCCAAGGGGTAGGAATTCTAACTTGATTAACGGACCGGGAAAGACCTTACTTTTGCCCGGCGCCCCCCGGAACCGCCATTCGCGACGAAGGGTTGCATAACGGCCACTCCGGGTGTTTGGTACAAAGGTACGGACTTTGGCCGGCGGCGGGAGGGCAGCCAGCCGGGGGTAAACCTCCGCGCCGGGCATTTGGCAAAAACCACGCCGCCTGAAGGCTTTACCAATCGAACGTCATAGCGTGCTGCCCGACGTTCTTTCCTGTTTCCTGTTAACTAGTTATTGGTTAACTGCTCATTTTTCTCATGCCCGACATTATCCAACTGCTGCCCGAGTACCTAGCCAACCAGATTGCCGCCGGCGAGGTGGTGCAGCGCCCGGCCTCGGTGGTGAAGGAGCTGCTGGAAAACGCCGTGGATGCCGGCGCTAGCTCGGTGCGCCTGATTGTGAAGGAAGCCGGCAAGCAGCTCGTGCAGGTGGTTGACAACGGCGCCGGCATGACGCCCACCGACGCCCGCATGAGCCTGGAGCGCCACGCCACGAGCAAAATCCGCAGCACCGAGGACCTGTTTCGTATTCGCACCCTGGGCTTCCGGGGCGAGGCGCTGGCCAGCATCGCGGCCGTGGCGCAGGTCGAAATCAAAACCAAGCAGCGCCAGCACGACACGGGCACCCAGCTGGTGGTGGAAGGCTCACAGGTCACAAGTCAGGGCCCGGCCGCCTGCCCCGATGGCACCAGCATCAGCGTCAAAAACCTGTTTTTCAACGTGCCGGCCCGGCGCAACTTTCTCAAAAGCAACGCCGTGGAGATGCGCCACGTGCTCGACGAGTTTCAGCACGTGGCCCTGGCCAACCCGCAGATTGCCTTCTCGCTGTACCAGAACGACCTGGAGGTGTTCAGCCTGCCCGCCGGCAAGCTCAGCCAGCGCATTGTGGCCCTGCTGGGCAACACGTACAAAGAGCAGTTGGCGGCCTGCGAGGAAGTCACGCCCTTTATCAGCGTCAAAGGCTTCATCGGCAAGCCCGAGGCGGCCAAGAAGAGCCGGGGCGACCAGTTTTTTTTCGTCAATAACCGCTTTATCCGCTCGGCCTACCTTAATCACGCCGTGCTGGCCGCCTACGAGGGCCTGCTGCCCAAGGACACCTACCCGTTCTACGTGCTGTTTCTGGAACTCGACCCCAAGGCCATCGACATCAACGTGCACCCCACGAAGACGGAAATCAAGTTTGAGGACGAGAAAACCGTGTACGCGGTGCTGCGCGCGGCCGTGAAGCAGGCCC
>CAXUEM010000036.1:0-9150 GCA_964249885.1 uncultured Hymenobacter sp.
CAGAAAAGCCCCGCTGCATTACTGTAGCGGGGCTTTTCTGTGGGCCAGCAGGGGGTAGCCGGGCTTAGTTCAGGTTCGACTTGACCGTGAAATTGCGGTTGATGGCGAAGCCGAAGTAGATGTCGCCTTTCTGGAAGCGGCCATCGGTTTGCGGGATGAACACCGACTCCGACATGCCCTTGGCGTTGGTCAGGTGCAGTTGGAAGACGTGGCCGCCACTTTCAATATCGACGCCCAGGCCAATAGCGTTGCGCATGGCCAGACCCAGGCGGGGGAAGGTGCCGTCGGGGTTAGCCACGGGGCCGTAGGTGTCGCGCGACTTGGTGCCCGGCAGCAGGTAGAAATAGTCGCCGGTGATGGCCGTGCGCTTGGTGATTTTCTGGCGGAAGCCAACGCCCATGGCCAGCACATCGTTCTTGTCGGTGCTCAGGGGCACGTAGTTGCGGTGCACCAGCGTCGGCATGAGCTGCACCGACAGCTCCGGGCTGAACTTGCGGGCCAGCAGGGCCTGGTACGTGTACGCCAGCCGCGAGCTAGTGCTGCGGGCGGCCTCACCGGGAATGACGGCCATGCGCTGCGTCATGATGGCCGACGAGGCCAGCAGAGTCAGCGACACGGGCATGGCGCCGTCGCCGCTGGTCTGGCGCAGGGCGCGGTACTTCACGAAGCCGTCGTAGGTTTTGCCGAACGAGCTGCGGCCCACGCCCAGCGAGAGCCGGTCGGTCAGGCCGTACTCGAAGCTGAAGCGAATAACGGCGTTATCCAACCCCCAGAGCGCGTAGGCGCCCTCGTTGAGCGTGCCGAAGCGGTGCTGAATGATGAAATTGAGCGTGCCGGGCCCCTGAATCTCGACCGACTGGGAGTTGATGATGTGCGTGCCCTTGAACGTGGCCTGCACCACCTCGCGCTTGGTGGGCGCGGGCGCGGTTTTCTCCAAGTCGCCGAGCAGGTCGGTCTGCGCCTGCGCGGCGCTGCTGCCCAGGCCGAAGGCGGCCGTCAGCAGCAGCGGCGAAAAGTAGTTTTTAAACATATAAAATAGTAAAAAAGAAAGAAAAGCGAAACGAAGATATTAGTTGGATGCCCGGCCCGGTCCCGAAGCTACGCCGTCGCAGGCCAGGGCCACGCGGATGCTTACAATCTTGCCGATGTGGTCGCGTACCAGCAGGGGCACGGCAATGCCGTAGTCGGCTGGCGCCACCGTGAACAGGGCAAAGGCCAGAATGCGGCCCTCCTTGATTTCGAGCGAGGCCGGCACGATGATGTGCTTGGTTACGCCGTGAATGGTCAGGTCGCCCTCGACCTGCACCGGGTGGGCGCCGGGCTGCTGCAGCGTCTCCATGCTCAGGTCGATAAACTTGCCCGAGAACGTGGACTTCGGAAATTTCTCTGACTCCATGTAGTTCTCGTTGAAGTGCTCCTGCATGAGCGTGCGCTTGAACTTGAAGGCGCGGATGGGGATGGAAAAAGCCAGCTGCGCGGCCGTCAGGTCGATGGCGGCGGCGGCCTCTTCGTTGCGAGCCTCAATGTCTTCCATGATGGAAGCCGAGAAAAACGTGACCCGCCCGGCCCGGGTCAGGTACTTGCTCTGCGCCCGCGCCGAACCTGCTCCCGCCAGACTCAGGCTCAGCAGCACGAAGGCCAGCAGGCAGCGGCGCAGGAGAATAGAAATAAGCACTAGCGTAGGCGGAAAAAGCGTTTTGAGTTCGTACTCAAACAATTAATTGTTCGGGGCACCGGCGTTTACCCACACCCGAATGCGCTCAATGTCGCAGGCCTGCAGCCGCGGGCCTTCCTTGGTAGTACCCACCAGCCGGGGCATGTAGACGGCAGCGTAGAGCGGGTTCTTGTGCTCAATCGTGCCGAGCAGCGAGCCGCTTTTAGCGTACACCTGCAGCTCGCGGTAATCGGTCCAGTTGTGGCCGCCGCCCTGGGTCAGGTACACGCTGGCGCCGTGGCAGGCCTGGCAGTTCTTGTCGATAATCGGCTTGATGTCGAGCGAGTAGCTGACTACGGCGGGGGTATCGCTGCAGGGCTGGGGTATGTCCTGCTGTCCCTTGTCGTAGGTGCAGCTGGCACTCAGCAGCAGGCTGCTCAGGCCGGCCGCCAGCGTCCGGAACTGCGAGGGTAGGAGAGAAGTCATAAAGGTAAAATACGGTCGTAGATAGGTTGGCAAAGGGAAGTTTTCAGGCAGCTCATGCCGAATGAGTAAGGAAAGGTACTCTTTTTGAATCAGAGCGGATGTTGTTATCCGTCGAAAGCTATATTCGGCTCGGCAGCCGCACGAAAAAGCCCGGTCAAAAAACCGGGCTTTTTGTAATTATCAAGGAAAAGTCCAGGCGAGAGCCGGGAGCCTTAAACCGTGGCGGTGCTCAGCTTGGGGGCGTCGCCGGAGAGGCCCGTCACGTCTTCGCCGGCCGCCGCCCGCTCGCGAATTTCCTTCTTGCCGTAGGTGTCAAGGATGATGGGCGTGGCGATGAACAAGGACGAGTAGGTGCCGAAGATAATGCCTACTATCATAGCAAACGAGAACGAACGCAGGGTTTCGCCGCCGAAGATATAGAGTACCACCACCACCAGAAACACAGTGGTGAACGTAATCATGGTGCGCGAGAAGGTCGAGTTCAGGGCCGGGTTCACGACCTGCGCGAAGGTCAGCTTGGGGTTTTCGCGCAGGTATTCGCGGATGCGGTCATAAATCACGACCGTGTCGTTCATCGAGAAGCCGATAACCGTGAGCACGGCGGCCACGAAAATCTGGTCCATCTCGTAGTTCAGGCCGAAGGCGCGAGCAATGGGGAAGGCCGCAATCACCAGCAGGGCATCGTGGAACAGGGCCACCACGGCGGCCATCGAATACTGCCACTTCTCGAAGCGGAACAGCACGTAGATGAAGATGCCCAGCAGGGTCAGGCCCAGGCTCAGCACCGAGGTGCGCTTGATGTCGTCGGCGATGGTAGCGCCTACTTTGGAAGTAGAAGGCACCGTGGGCGAAGCCGAGGCGTACTGGCGCAGGCCGTTGTCGAGCGCCTGGCGCACTTTGGCGTCGGCGGCCACGCTCTCGTCGTTGGCCAGGTAGCCGGTGGTGATGCGCAGGCGGTTGGGCGCGCCGAACTGCTTTACCTCCAGGCCCGCACCCTGGAAGGCCGGGCTGATGGCCTCGCGCACATCCGAAGCCACCATGGGCTTGTTGAAGTCCACCACATAGGCGCGGCCGCCCTGGAAGTCTACGCCCAGGTTGGGGCCGCCCTGGTAGGCCATCAGGCCGAAGCCCAGCAGGATGAAGGCCGTCGACACGGCGTAGGCAATTTTACGCTTGCCCACGATGTCAAAGTTCAGGTTCTCGAACAGGTTGCGCGATAGGAAGGTCGAGAAGGTGATTTTGCTCGTTTCCTTGCCCTTCACCAGCCACTCGATGATGAGGCGCGAGACGAACACGGCCGACAGGAACGAGGTGAGTACGCCGATGCCCAGCGTGACGGCAAAGCTCTGCACCGGGCCGGTGCCGAAGAAGCCGAGAATCACGGCAATCAGCATGGTGGTCACGTTGGAGTCGAAGATGGCCGAGAAGGCGCGCGAGTAGCCTTTGTTGATGGCGTCGTGCAGGGGCAGGCCGTGGTTGAGTTCTTCGCGGATGCGCTCGAAAATCAGCACGTTGGCATCAACCGAGGAGCCAATAACCAGAATCAGGCCCGCGATGCCGGGCAGCGTGAGGGCCGTGCCGAACTGCGCCAGCACGCCCAGAATCAGGAACATGTTGAAGAGCAGGGCCACGTCGGCCACCATACCCGCGCGGCCGTAGTACAAGGCCATGAAAATCATGATGATAACCAGGCCGGCCAGCGAGGAATACAGGCCCTGGTTGATGGCCTCCTGGCCCAACGAGGGGCCTACCACAGCTTCTTCCACGATGCGCGTCGGAGCAGGCAACTTGCCGGCTTTCAGCACGTTGGCCAAATCCTGGGCTTCCTCGATGGTGAAGTTGCCCGAAATCTGGGTGTTGCCGCCGGGAATTTCGCCCTGTACCACGGGGTCAGAGTACACGTAGTCGTCGAGCACAATGGCTACCTGCCGGCCGATGTTGGCGGCCGTCATGCGCTGCCACTTCTTGGCGCCGGTGGGCGTCATGCTCATCGATACTTCGGGGCGGCCGCCCTGGTCGTAGTCCATGCGGGCGTCGCTCACCACTTCGCCGGCTACCGGGGCCTGCCCGCCCAGGGTTTTGCGGATGGCGTGCAGCTTCAAGTATTCCTGCTTGTCCACGGCGGTGGGCTTCACGTCCCAGAGCAGGGCCATGGTGGGCGGGAAGATGCCTTTGGCCTCCGGCGAGCGCAGAATCTGGTTCATGCGGGCGGTGTCGCGCACGTTCACGCCCAGCTGCCCGGGCATGGTGAGCAGCTTGGCCAGCACGCTGCCGCCTTTGGCCGTGGCGGCCGAGTCGGTTTTGGCGCCGGCGGTCTTTTTGGCCAGCTGCGCGGCCAGCGAGGTGGTGTCGCCGGGCGTAGCCGCGGCGCCGGCGGTGCCAGCCGGGGTGGTAGTGGCCTTGGCGGCGGCTTCCTTGGCCGTCAGGGCTTGGTCGAGCTGGGCCAGGAACGGACCCACCTCCTGCTGCGGATACACTTCCCAGAACTCCAGCTTGGCCTGGCCCTGGAGCAGCTTGCGCACGCGGTCGGGGTTGTCGACGCCGGGCAGTTCAATCTGCAGGCGGCCGGTGCCCTTCACGCGCTGAATGCTGGGCTGGTTCACGCCGAACTTGTCGACGCGGGTGCGCAGAATATTAAAGGAGCGGTCAATGGCTTCTTCCACTTCCTTGTCGATGGCGCCAATCACCTTCTCGTTCGAGGAGTTGATGTCGATGCCCCGGCTTTTGTTCGTGGTGTTAGCGAAGATTTTGGCCAGCGGCTGGCTGGGCGCTACCTCGCGGTAGGCGTTGGCAAACAAGGCCGTGAAGGGCGTGCCGGAATTGGTTTTCTGGGCTTCCACCGCGCGGGTCAGGGCGGTGTTGAAGGCCGGGTCCTTGGAGTTGCCGCTCATGGCGCGCACGATTTCGACGGGCGAAACCTCCAGCGTGACGTGCATGCCGCCTTTCAGGTCGAGGCCCAGGCCCAGCTCGCTTTGGCGGACTTCGCGGTAGGTGAAGGGGCCGAACACCGGCGCCCGCCACACCGAGTCCAGGTAGCGCTGGCGGCGCGGCTCATCGAGCTTGCCGCCACGCGTGGCGTAGGCCACGGCTTTGTCCTGCACCCCGCGCGAGATGTAGGTGAAGAACAGAAAGTACGCGCACAGGGCCGAAACAATGACCGTAAGCGCGATAATAAGACCTTTATTACGCATGATTTAGCAGTGAACAGTTAACAATGAACAGTGAGCAGTCGGCGGTAGAGCATAGGTTAGATAGAAGCGAACAATCAGCCGGAGTGCCGACAACAATTTCGTCGCTCAACACCTGCTCACTGTTCACTACTAACTGCTCACTGAAACTAAGGGGCCTGCGGCGACAGGGCCACGGCCAGCAGCCGGGCGCGGAAGATTTCGCCGGCGCCGGGGCCAGCTGAGGGCAAAGCCACGGCCAGCAGGCGGTGGCGCAGGCCGGGCAGCCAGGTGGCCTCCAGCAGGGGGGTGGGCAGCCAGGCATCGGCGGCCGGCGCCATGAAGTGGAAGGTCGAGCCCGTGGCTTCGAGCAGCACTTTCTGCTTGACCACGGTGGCCTTGGGCGGCGCGCTCAGGCGGCTCTGGCCACTGCGGCTGGGCAGGCGTAGCACGCTCACGGCCCGCTGGTTCAGGCCCAGCACCAGCAGCACCGAGGCGGCCAGCAGGGTGAAGCGCAGGTAAAACCGGAAACGGGAAAGCAATTCGGCCATAGCAGCAGACGAGGGCTACAAAGATAGGCTCCGCGTTGGAAACAGACCCGGCAAGCCAGCAGGGGGTACTTACAGCCCTTTCAGTTCCTCAAATGAAAACTGCGCGTCGGTCCAGAACGCATCCAGAGCCACGAGCCGAGGCTTGAAAAATGAAATCAGCGCCGGCCAACTCTCGCGCTCAAACACATTCACCCCGCTGATTTCGCGGTAGATGCGCGCCAGCGGCAGGCCGTGGAGGTCGGTGGCATCCGGCTCCCAGGTCCAGGTTTCGCCCAGGGTTTCGTGTAGCAGGGTTTTGAGCGCCTCAAACTGTTCGAAGAACAAGGCCCGCACGTCAGCGTCAGTTTGGGTCAGTTCGATGCTGAGGCGGGCCAGCCGGGTGTCGGCGTGCAGACGGAAGTACACGCCCTTCAGGCCGGTTTTGTAGTTCGTCCAGTTCACCGGCAGGCCCTCGGCTGAGGGCACGGGGCGCAGGTACTGGCCCAGGGCGGTCCAGAACTCCTGCCGCAGGCGGGAAGCTTCGGCCTTGCTGTACATCGAACTCAGGCGGCGCGGACGCCGGCGCGGGCGGTGGCCACTTTATGGTGCAAAAAGCCCGTGAGCACCTCCAAACCGCGCTCGAAGTGCTGGTTGTTGGGAATCACAATGTCGGCCTCGGCCTTGAAGGGCTTGATGAACTTCTCGTAGGTCGGCGCCACGTGATTGGTGTAGCGGTAGAGCACGTCGGCCAGGTCGTAGCCCCGCTCGTCCCGGTCGCGGATGATGCGGCGGTGCAGCTTGACGTGCTCCTGGGCGTCGATATATACCTTGAGGCTGAGTAGCTTAGCAATTTCTTCGAAGTAGAACACAAAGATGCCCTCCACCACCACGATGGGCGCGGGCCGGAACACCAGCTCCTGCGGCGTCACGCCGGGGTTGTTGAAGGTGTATTCCTGCCGCCG
The DNA here is from genome assembly GCA_964249885.1 of uncultured Hymenobacter sp. GTDB lineage: Bacteria > Bacteroidota > Bacteroidia > Cytophagales > Hymenobacteraceae > Hymenobacter. The sequence continues at coordinate 6,800 of CAXUEM010000036.1, forward strand.
CACCTCCTGGCCCTGGCTGATGCGCAGCACATCGGCGGCGTAGGCGGCCGAGTCGATGCTGGCGGGCAGGTCGAAGTTCTCGACCCCCTGCGCGTCGCGGTGCTGCTGCTCGCGGGGGTGGTAGTAGTTGTCCTGCGAAATCAAACAGATTTGGTCAGTCGGAAACGAGGCCAGCAGGCGGCGCAGAAACGTGGTTTTGCCCGAGGCGCTGCCGCCGGTGATGCCAACGAGGTAAGGAGTAGTCATGCAACAAGTATCAGTTAGCAATTCGCAAGCCCTTGTTCTGCTGGCCTTTGAACTGCCGGCAAGGTCAGATTCGGCGGCAGATGAAAAAGCTGCTTTTCCCGCAAAGGGTCAAAGTTCGGTCAGGAAACCCTGTCTGCCAACTCGGCCGGCCCGCGCCGCGGGCCAGCCGACCAGCGCTTAGCTGACGGATGCCAGATGCGAAACGAGCCGCGCCACGGCCCGGGCCCGGTGGCTGAGGCCGTTTTTCTCGGCCAGGCTCATCTCGGCGAAGGTGCGGCCGTCGCCTTCCTCGGGCACAAACACGGGGTCGTAGCCGAAGCCGCCGCCGCCGCGCACTTCGGGCGCGATGTGGCCCTGCACCGCGCCCGCAAACAGCTCCTCGGTCGGGTTCAGGCCCACCAGCGCCACCACGGTGCGAAATTGCGCCGTGCGGTCGGCGTGGCCGCTCAGCTCCTGCAATAGCCTGGCTACGTTGTCTTCGGCGCGGCGCTGGGGGCCGGCGTAGCGGGCCGAGTACACGCCGGGCGCTCCGGCCAGCGCGTTCACCTCCAGGCCGGTATCGTCGGCAAAGCAGGGCACGCCGTAGTGCTCCCACACGTAGCGGGCCTTCTGCCGGGCGTTGCCTTCCAGCGTTTCCTGGGTTTCGGGCAGCTCCTCGGCGCAGCCAATATCGGCCAGACTCAGCAGCTCCAGCCCGGCGGGCAGCAGCAGCCGGATTTCGTCGAGCTTGTGGGCGTTATTGGAGGCAAAGCAGAGGCGCATAGGCAAGTAATGAGGTGATGAAGTAACAGAGGGAAAGGTGATGAGGTCAAACTTACACCTCATCACTCCATTACCCCATCACTTCATCGCTCCATCACCGAAACATCGACTTAATGGTGCCCCAGCAGGAGCGCGGCGCGGCGGTGCGCTCCCCGGTCCCGCTGCGGCGGCCAGGGTCGGCGCCGAAGTCAGTGTCGCGGTGCGGGTTGGTGGGCGGCGCACTCGTCAGCCGGGCGTAGGCAGGCCCAGGAATGTCTTCGCGGAGCCGGCTGAAGCCGGCGACGACGGCTCCCGGGCTTGCCGGCCGGTTCAGGCGGGCGCTGCTGCCGTGGCTATCCAGGGCGACGGTGAAGGCCAGCGCGGTAGCGGCCCCGGCCAGCAGGCTGCTCAGCAGCAGCGCCAGCGTGAGCGTAGCCCGGCCGGCGCCGCCCAGCCGGGGGTAGCTGCCCGCACCGGTGCTACGCAAAAGGCGGCGGATGAAGGCAGGCAGCGGCATACGCGCGGGCCGGCAAATGAAAAAGCAGGCCCGATTCAAAAGTAAGCAAATTTGCCAGAGGCCCGGCGTGGCGCCCGGCCGGCTGCGGACGCCGCCCGCAGATTTTCGGCGGCTGGCTTGGCTAATCCGTTCACTTGCCGTACTTTTGCAGTCCCTTCCGCAAAACCGGCGGGGCTTAGCTAGGTTATAACGGCATTGCCATCATGAAAAAGGACACCCACCCCGAGTACCGCGAAGTAGTGTTTCAGGACTCTTCTTCCGATTTCAAGTTCGTCACCCGCTCCACGATGACCTCCGCGGAGACCATCACGATGGAGGACGGCAAAACCTACCCCGTCATTAAGGTGGAAGTGAGCAGCGCCTCGCACCCCTTCTACACCGGCAAGAACATGTTCATCGACACGGCCGGCCGCGTGGAGAAATTCCGCACCCGCTACGCCAAGAAAGAGCAGGCCAGCGACAACAAGTAAGCTGCTTGTTTTTGACTTTAAAAAACTCCTGCCGGGCAACGGGCAGGAGTTTTTTTGTTGACTAGCTGTCATGTCTCTCCTCCTGGCCGTCAGTGTGACGGATGGGGACGTTTTACCTTTGCTGCATGCATCTCCTCGTTTTCGACGACCCGGCCATCCGGCCCCATCTGCTGCCGTTCACCTTTACCCGGCCCGTGGGGGCGTTGCGCTGCGGCATCCTCACGGTGGCCGAAAAGTGGCAGCGCCGGCTGGCCTCGACCAGCGTGGGCTTTCTGACCGAGCCTTACCTGCAGACCAAGTTTCCGGCGGGCCAGCAGGGGGGGGGTTGGCGCCCCCCCCGCCCGGGGGGACGCGGCCGGTGGACCCCCCCCCCCCCC
>CAXUEM010000036.1:9160-15445 GCA_964249885.1 uncultured Hymenobacter sp.
CAGGGGGTAGTGAGCGGCCCGGCCCTGCTGGTGAACGGCGCCGTGTGCCCCGACCCCCTGCTGGCCCGGCAGGTGCTGGTCCTGCAGCCTAACCAGGGCCTGTACGACGGCGAAACCCTGGTAGCCGCCCACCTAGCCGATGCCGCGCTCGTGGCCGAACTGATTCAGGACGGCCTCACGCCGCGGGAGGTGGCCGAGCCGGTCACCGTCATCAGCCGGCCCTGGCACCTGTTTCTGCGCAACGGCGTTGAAATCCGCCGCGACTTCGAACTGCTGACCCAGGGGCGCGAGTCAGCGCCGATTGAGGACCAGCACACCATCGTGTACGGCGCCGAAAACATCTTTTTGGAGCCCGGCGTGAAGATTCGGGCCGCCATCCTGAACGCCGAAAACGGGCCGATATATTTAGGCAAAAACACGCAGGTGCACGAGGGCGCCATCATTAGCGGGCCGCTGGCCCTGTGCGAGGGTGCGCACGTGAACCCCGGCGCCAAGCTGCGCGGCGACAATACCATCGGGCCCTACTGCAAGGTGGGCGGCGAGGTGGGCAACAGCATCCTGCTGGGCTACAGCAACAAAGGCCACGACGGCTACCTCGGCAACTCCGTCATCGGCGAGTGGTGCAACCTGGGCGCCGACACCAACACGAGCAACCTGAAGAATAACTACGCGCCGGTGAAAGTGTGGAGCCACGCCGCCGGCCGCTTCGTCGATACCGGCCAGACCTTCTGTGGCCTGCTCATGGGCGACCACAGCAAGTGCGGCATCAATACCATGTTTAACACCGGCACCGTAGTGGGCGTAGGCGCCAACATCTTCGGCGCGGGCTTCCCGCGCACCTTTATTCCCTCGTTCAGCTGGGGTGGCGCGGCGGGCTTTGAGACGTTCAAGCTGCCCAAAGTGGCCGAAGTAGCCGAGCGCGTAATGGCGCGGCGCAATCTGCCTTATGATGCCACCGAGCAGGGCGTGATGCAACAGGTATTTGAGGCCACGGCGGGGGATAGGATTTGGGAGCGGGCGAAGGGCAGCAATCCAGCGTAATTAAAACAAGTGATTATGAAATCTGCAGGCAATAAGCCGGATGCTATGGGTTACCTGCTAGGTGGGCTAGGTATCCTGGTAATGCTATTTTTAGTGCTGCCTGCCCTTACATTCGATTTCATTGAATGGCCATTTAAAGCGGTTCTAGTAGGATATTTTATGCTAGGCTTGGCTGGTTTGTGGTGGGCCATTCGCCGATTTATCAGTGTGGGCGAACGAGTAGTAGCAGTTGGGGGAATTGTATTTGGCTGGTATATGCTGTTCGGTTTGCTCAATGCTATAAGTATAATGAGCAGGTAAGAACGAATCATGCAGTTCCAAGCTATTCCCGCTCACGCCGACCTCAAGCGCGTGCTCACCCAGGCGGTGGGGCGCGGGCACGTAGCGCACGCCCAGCTCTTCCGCGGGGCCGAAGGCTCGGCGGCGCTGGCCCTGGCGCTGGCCTACGCCACCTACCTGAACTGCGAGGGGCGCAGCGAGGACGCCGACGACTCCTGCGGCAGCTGCCCGGCCTGCCTCAAAATAGCCAAGCTGGCGCATCCGGACCTGAACTTTGTGTTCCCGGTCACAACTACCAAGGCGGTGAGCAAGGACGCCACGAGCCAGAAGTTCGCGGCCGAGTGGCGGGCGTTTCTACTCGAAAATCCTTACCAGGGCTTCAACGACTGGATGCAGCACATAGCCGCCGAAAACCGCCAGGGCAGCATTGCCAAAGACGAGGCCGGCGCCCTGCTCAAGCTCGTCAGCCTCAAGGCGTTTGAGGCGAAGTATAAAACTGTCATTATCTGGCTGCCCGAGCTGATGCACCCGGCCGCCGCCAACGCCGTGCTCAAGCTGCTGGAAGAGCCACCGCCCGCCACCGTGTTTTTGCTGGTCAGCCACGCGCCCGAGCAACTTTTGCCCACGATATTAAGCCGGGTGCAGCCCGTGGTGGTGCGCCCGCTGCGCGAAGACGAGCTAACCGCCTACCTGCGCGACGAGCAGCACCTGCCGCTGGTGAAAGCCCGGCAGCTGGCCCAGCTGGCCGAGGGCAACCTCGGCGCCGCATTAGAGAGCTTAGCCAGCCGCGAGCAAAGCGCCGACCACGACTACTTCGAGTTTTTCACGAAGTGGATGCGCCTGTGCTACGGCTTCAAGGCGGCCGAAATCCTCAAAACCAGCGAGGAATTTCAGAAGCTGGGCCGCGAAAACCAGAAGGAGCTGCTGAGCTACTCGCTGGGCCTCTTGCGCAAGGTGCTGCTCTTCGGCCTCGACCCCCGGCTGGTGCCCCACGTGCCGGCCGAGGAGCAAACTTTTATCAGCAACTTCAGCCGCTTCATCACCCTGCGCAACGCCGACCAGCTCACGCAGGAGTTCAACGATGCCCATTACCACGTCGAGCGCAATGCCAACCCGCGCATGGTGTTCGTCGATACCTCGCTGCGCGTGGGTGGGCTGCTTAAACTTTAACTATGAATGAAGAATGAGGAATGAAGAATTGCTTCGGCAGCTTTCGTCTTCCATTCCTCATTCTTCATTCCTCATTCTTAATTGAAAAAATGAAGATTCGCCTCGGCACCCGCGGCAGCCGCCTGGCCCTCTGGCAGGCCGAGCACGTGGCCCAACTGCTCCAGCAGGCCGGTCTGGAAACTGAAATCGTCATCATCCAGACCATCGGCGACAAGGTGTTGGACCGCTCCCTCGATAAAATCGGGGCCAAGGGCGTGTTCACCGAAGAGCTGGAAGTGAGTTTGCGCCGCGGCGAAACCCACCTGGCCATTCACTCGGCCAAGGACGTGCAGAGCGCCCTGCCCGACGACCTGGAGCTGCTGGCGTTCCTGGAGCGCGAGAAAGTGAACGACGTGGTGCTGAGCTTTGATGAGAGCTTCTCGTTGGACAAGCCCGGCATTCTGCTGGGCACCAGCAGCACCCGGCGCCGCGCCCAGCTGCGCCGCTTCTACCCGCTGGCCCAGACGGCCGAGTCGCGCGGCAACCTCCAGACCCGCCTGCGCAAGCTCGAGGAAGGCCAGTTCGACGGGCTGGTGCTGGCCTACGCCGGCGTGCACCGCATGGGCTATGATGAGCTGATTCGCTCTACTCTGCCCGAAACCCAGTTCGTGCCCGCCACCGGCCAAGGCAGCGTGGCGGTGGAGTGCGCCAAAAACCTCGATTCCGACCTCAAAGCCCAGCTCAAACAGGCCCTGAACCACCCCGAAACCCACGCCTGCCTCACGGCCGAGCGGGCGTTTCTGCGCACCATGGAGGGCGGCTGCAGCATCCCTTCTTTTGCGCTGGCCCGGCTGGCCCCCGACGGCACGCTCAGCTTGCACGGCGGCATCATCAGCCTGAGCGGCGAGGAGCTGGTAGCCGACACGCGCAGCGTGCCCACCGCCGCCGCCGCCGAAGTGCTGGGCGTACAGGTGGCCGAAAGCGTGCTCAGCCAGGGCGGCGCCCAGATTCTGGCCAGCATCCGCGAGCACCGCGGCTAGGGCCGAGCGGCCCGTATTTTTACCTTCACCTCGCGTTTAGCTTTTTCCTTATGCCCCGTTTCTGCTACCTGCTTTGCGCCCTGGCCCTGAGCCTGCTGCTGACCAACCCCCTGCTGGCCCGGCCTAAAAAGCCTCGCGCCGGCAAAAAAGATGAGGTCGTCACCCTGAGTACCTCGCTGGGCGACATCCGCCTGATTCTGTTCGAGGATACGCCCCTGCACCGGGCCAACTTCTTGAAAAAAGCGAAGAGCGGCTTCTACACCGGCACCACATTTCACCGCGTCATTCCCGAGTTTATGATTCAGGGCGGCGATGCCAACACCAAGGACCAGGACCCCGGCAACGACGGGCAGGGCCAGCCCGGCGACCCCCGCATTCCGGCCGAGCTGGGCCCCGGCCACCAGCACATGTACGGCGCCGTGGCCGCTGCCCGCACCGGCGGCCCGGCCGGTACGCCCAGCAGTCACTCGCAGTTTTACCTGGTGCAAAACCACGCCGGTGTGCCGCGGCTCGATGGGCTGTATACCGTGTTCGGGCAGGTCATTCAGGGCCTTGAGGTTATCGATAAAATTGCCGCCCAGCCCAAAGACGGCCGCGACCGGCCCCTGACCGACGTGAAGATGACCGTGAAAGTGGAAAAGCTCAAAAAGAAGAAGATAACCGAGCTGTACGGCTACAACTATCAGTAAGCAGTGAGCAGCGCGCATCTGAAAATCCTCATCACCGGCGCCAACGGCCTACTGGGCCAGAAGCTGGTGGCGCTGCTGCTTGAGCAGCCCGGCGTGGGCGTGGTAGCCACCTCGCGCGGGGCCAACAAGCTCGCCGGCCTCTACCCGGCGCTGCCCTTTGCCGCGCTCGACGTCACCGACGCCGCTCAGGTGGCGCGGGTGCTCGACCAGCAGCAGCCCACCCACGTCATCCATACCGCCGCCATGACCAACGTGGACGAGTGCGAACTGCACCACGCCCCCTGCTGGGAGCAGAACGTGACGGCTGTGCAGCACCTGGTCGAGGCCTGCGCCGCCCGCCAGATTCACCTCACCCACCTCAGCACCGACTTTATTTTCAGCGGCGAAGAAGGCCCGCTGACGGAAGACGCCCGGCCCGCGCCGGTTAATTTTTACGGCGAAAGCAAGCTGGCCGCCGAGCAACTGGTGCAGGCCAGCGCCGGGCCCTGGGCCATTGCCCGCACCGTGCTGGTGTACGGCACGGCCCACGACTACGGCCGCTCCAACATCGTGCTCTGGGTGCGCGACTCGCTGCGGGCCGGCAAAACCATTCAGGTAGTCGATGACCAGTGGCGCACGCCCACCCTGGCCGAGGACCTGGCCCAGGGCTGCTGGCTGCTGGCCCGGCACCAAGCCCGTGGCATCTACAACATCTCGGGCCGCGAGCTGCTCACGCCCTACGCCATGGCCCAGCAAGTAGCCGCACACTTCGGCCTCGACGCTACGCTGATTCAGAAAGCCGATGGCCGCACGTTCACGCAGCCGGCCCGCCGCCCGGCCCGCACGGGTTTCATCATCGAGAAAGCCGAACGGGAACTGGGCTACCAGCCGCACACCTTCGCCGAAGGCATCGCGCTGGTGGGCGGCACCTGAAGCGAAAAGCCGGCCAGCAGGGCGTACCTGGGCCGGGTCCGGCGCCGGGCGTCGAACCTTTCGCTGGGGCTGCGGCTTTTACACGCTCACCCGCTGATAGCGCGGCGGTGAGGTAAATTTGCAGTCAACTGCGGAGCCCGGCCGGGTTGCCGCTTTCATTTTTATTTTAAGATTTTCCCCAATGTCAACGTATCCTGAATACATGGTGGCGCCCATCCGCCAGGACCTGGTCGATGCCGGTTTTGAGCAGCTGATGACCCCCGCCGAAGTCGATGCCGCCCTCACGGAGGCCGAAGGCACCGTGCTGGTGGCCGTCAACTCGGTGTGCGGCTGCGCCGCCGCCAAAGCCCGCCCGGCCCTGAAAATGGCCCTGGCCAGCGCCGACAAAAAGCCCGCGAAGCTCGTGACGGTATTTGCCGGCATGGAAACCGATGCCGTGAACAAGGTGCGCGAGCACCTGCTGCCCTACCCGCCCTCCTCGCCCTGCATCGCCCTGTTCAAGGACGGTGAGCTGGTGCACATGATTGAGCGCTACCACATTGAGGGCAACGATGCCATGCGCATCGTCAACAACCTGCAGGGCGCCTTTGAGGAGTACTGCTAAGGTGTGCTAACCGAACATTAGCGGCTGATGCCACTGACCGCAAAAAGGCCGCTCCTGATTCAGGAGCTGCCTTTTTGAATATAGCCTGAACATCTACTCTGCCGCTGGCTTGGCCAGGGCAATAACCAGCGCGCCGCTGGCCATAAGCGCCGTGCCCAGCATAACCTGCCAGGTTAGCTTTTCTTTCAGGAAAAAGGCCGCCAGCGTCACGGAAAACACCAAGGCCAGGTTGGTGAGCGGCGAAACCCGCGAGGCATTGCCCAGCGACAAGGCCTTGAACGAGAGCAGCGACGAGACGCCCGTGGCCAGCAGAAACAGCCAGCTGCGGCGCTCCAGGCGGGCCAGCTCCGGCCCCACGCCCTGCCAGAGCACCGTGCCCCAGGCCACTACCAAAATCAGCACGCTCTGAATGGCAAAGGCCAGGCTGGACGGCACATTCCGGATGCCCGCTTTGGAGAGCGTAACCACCACGGCCGCGGCCAGGGCGGCCAGCAGGGCATATAGTATCCACATAAGGGAAAGAAGAGCAGAAAAGCCCGGCGGTCGTCGGCGCCGGCTGCCTGCTTACGCC
>CAXUEM010000037.1:0-11381 GCA_964249885.1 uncultured Hymenobacter sp.
ATCACCTACCGCGTGTCGGCCGACGGGCAGCGCACCGAGTACCTGAGCCCGCAGTGGTTTGCCTACACCGGCCAGGACCCCGCCGGCCACGACCCCGCCACAGCCTGGAGCCGGGCCCTGCACCCCGACGACCTGACGGCCCTGGCCTTCACGTTCGGGCCGGCCCTGGAGGCGCGGCAGACCTGGTCGGGCGAGGTGCGCCTGCGCCGCCACGACGGCCAGTACCGCTGGTTTCTGAGCCAGTCGGTGCCGGAGCTGGACGCGGCCGGCCGGGTGAGCGGCTGGCAGGGCCTGAGCCTCGACGTGCACGAGCGATACCTGGCCCAGGAACGGCTGCGCCAGCGCGAGGCCCAGGTCAGCTTTCTGATTGAAACTATTCCGCAGCTGGTCTGGACCGCCGACGCGCACGGGGGCATGAGCTGGGTGAGCGAGCAGTGGACCCGCTACACCGGCCTGAACCTGAGCCAGAGCGCCGGCGCCGGCTGGACAAGCGCCATGCACCCCGACGACCTGCGCACTACCTACGGCTACTGGGCAGCGACTATTGCGGCGGGCACCGATGCGGACGTGGAGTTTCGGCTGCGCGAGGGCAGCAGCGGCCGCTACCGCTGGTTCGTGATGCGCGCCCACGCCCAGCACGACGAGCGCGGCCGCTCCACGGGTTGGTTTGGCACGGCCACCGATGTGCACGAGCTGCACGAGGCCCGGGCCCAGCTCGAAGCCAAAGACCGGTTGCTGAGCCAGATTCTGGGCCAGGTGCCGGCCGTGGTGGCCACGCTCAGCGGGCCCGAGCACCGCTACACCTTCGCCAACGCCGCCTACAACAAGCTCACCCGCTACCGCGCCCGCCTGGGCGAGCCGGTGGCCGCCTGCCTGCCCGAGTGGGTCAGCCAGCCCTTCGTGGCCCTGCTGGACGAGGTGTACCGCACCGGCGAGGCGTACTTCAGCCAGGAGGCGCCGGTCACGGTCGGCACCGGCCCGGAGGGCGCGCAGCAGCTGTACTTCGACACCACCTACCAGCCGCTGCGCGACGCCCAGGGCCAGCTGAACGGCATCGTGGTCTTTGCCATTGACGTGACCCACCGCCGGCAGGCCCGCCAGCAGGCCGAAGCCCTGCAGGCCCGGGTGCAGGCCGCCGACCACCACTTGCGCCACCTCACCGAGGCCCTGCCGGTCATCACCTTCACCACCGACCACGAGGGCCGCACCACCTACATGAGCCCGCAGTGGTACGCCTACACCGGCCAGCCGCCGGGCGGCCCGCCCACCGAGGTGGACGAGTGGTGGCCCCGGGTGCTGCACCCCAACGATGCCCTGGCCGCCGGCACCGAAATTCAGGCCAGCATCCGCGAGGGCAAGCTCGGGCGCATCGACCTGCGCCTGCGCGGCGCCGACGGCCGCTACCGCTGGTTTCTGACCGAGGCCGTGCCCGAGTTGGACGAGCACGGGCAGCTGCGCCAGCGCTACGGCTTTATGCTCGACATCGAGGAGCTGCGGCAGGCCCGCGCCCAGCTCGAAGCCAACGACCAGCTGCTCGGCCAGATTCTGGGCCAGGCCCCGGCCATCATTGGCGCCACCATGGGCCCCGAGCACCGCTTCACGTTTGCCAACCAGGCATTTGAGGAGCTGATGGGCGCGCGCGTGCAGCTGGGTGCACCGGCGGCCGTGTGCCTGCCCGAGCTGGGCGGACAGGGCTTCGTGCAGCTGCTCGACTACGTGTACGACACGGGCGAAAGCTACGAAAACCACGAAACCCTCATCGAGCCGACGGATACTACCGCCGCCGGCGCGGCCCCGCGCTACGTCAACTTCACTTACCAGCCCCTGCGCGACGGCCGCGCCCAGATTATCGGCATTCTGATTTTCGCGGTCGAGGTAACGAGCCAGGTGCTGGCCCGCCAGCAGGCCGAGGCCCTGCAGAAAGCCCTGCGCAACCAGGACGAGCGCCTGCGCACCATGACCGAGGCGCTGCCCCAAATCACGTACATCGCCAGCCGCGCCGCCGGCATCGAGTACATCAGCCCGCAGTGGTACGCCTACACTGGCCAGCCGCCGGGCAGCCCGGTCAATGAGTCCTGGCTGAGCTTTGTGCACCCCGACGACCTGCCCCGGGTGCAGGCCGAGCTGGCCCAGCACCTGAGCCACGCCGCGCCCTGGCAGTACGAGCTGCGCCTGCGCCGCCACGACGGCCAGTACCGCTGGCACCTGAGCCAGGGCGTGCCCGAGGCAGGGACGCCGGCCGGCACCCTGCCCGCCCGCTGGTTCGGCTCCGATACCGACATCCACGAGCTGCGCGAGCTGCAGGAAAAGCTGCGCCGCGGCCAGGCCCGCTACCGCGCCCTCACCGACAAGATTCCGCGCCAGGTGTGGACCGCCGACAGCGAGGGGGTGCTCGACTTTTATAACGAGCGGGCGGCGGCCTACTTCGGCCGCAACATGCGGCAGCTGCCGCCGGCCAGCTGGCTGGAGGTGGTGCACCCCGACGACCGGGCCCGCGTGGCGGCCAGCTGGCTCCAGGCGGTGCGGCACCTGCACCCCTACGAGGCCGAGTTCCGGCTGCGCCGCCACGACGGCCGCTACCGCTGGCACCTGAGCCAGGCCGCGCCCGAGGTAGACGACACCGGCCGCGCCCGGCGCTGGTACGGCACCAACACCGACATTCAGGAGCAGCGCGAGCTGGAGCAAACCCTGCGCCGCAGCGAGGAACAGTTCCGGTTTCTGGCCGAAAGCCTGCCCCAGATTGTCTGGACGAGCTCCGTCGTGGGCATCAACGACTACATCAACCAGCGCTGGTTTGACTACACCGGCCTGGACCCGGCCGTGACCGGCAGCCAGTCGAACTGGCGCCAGGTTATTCATCCCGACGACTTGGCCCTGACCAACGAGCGCTGGGAGCGGGCCGTGGCCACGGGCGATTTCTTCGAGGTAGAATACCGCTTCCGCCGCCACGACGGCCAGTACCGCTGGTTTCTGGGCCAGGGCCGGGCCCAGCGCCGCCCCGACGGCTCCATCCTGAAGTGGTTCGGCACCTGCACCGACATCGACGACCAGAAGCAGCACGAGCAGCTGCTGCAAGCCCAGAACGAGCAGCTGCGCCGCATCAACGCCGACCTCGACCAGTTTGTGTACACCGCCTCCCACGACCTGCGCCAGCCCATCAACAACATGGCCGGCATCTTCGAGGAGCTGACCCGCACGGCTTACTTCCGCGACCCCGACGCCGTGCTGCTCATTCACATGTTCGAGAAAGCCCTGCGCCAGATTGACGAAACCATTCAGGAGCTCACGGCCATCGTGCAGGTGCAGCGCCGCTACCAGCAGGCCCCGCTGGAAGCCGTGGCCCTGGCGCCGCTGGCCGAGGAGGTGGTCAGCATTCTGCAGGGCCAGATAAGCGAGCTGGGAGCCGAGATAGAGCTGGACTTCGCGGCCTGCCCTACCCTGCCCTTCGTGCGCGCCCAGCTGCACAGCGTCTTGTTTAATTTGCTCGGCAACGCCCTCAAGTACGCCGCGCCCGGCCGCCCGCCCCGCGTGCGGGTGCACACCCGGCTGGCCGGGCCCGACCAGCACCCCGTGCTCACGGTGCAGGACAACGGCCGCGGCATCGACCTGGCCCGGCACGGCGGGCAGCTGTTTCAGCTTTTCAGCCGCTTTCACCCCGAAGTCGAGGGCTCCGGCATGGGCCTGTACCTGGTCAACCGCGTGGTGGAAGGCCACGGTGGCCGCCTCGAAGTGGAAAGCCAGGTGGACGTAGGCACGGTGTTTCGCGTTCATCTGCCGGCGGCTGGGGCTGACAAGGCTACCACCTGATTTTTCGGCTGCCAGCAGGGGGGCGGGCCGGTTAGGTTATGACCTTATCGCCTGCTGATTACGACGTGGTCTGTGACCTGCGTGGTGCCCGTGGTGGGGTTATCGGGGTTGCAGCCCGCCAGCAGGGGCAAGCCGCTCAGAACCAAGTAGCGGGCCAATGTGAAGAGGAAATAGCGCATGGCTTAGAAGGGAATGCGCACCGTCACCGTGTCTAATGGGCTTAATTTTACCTCTTGCTCGAATTGAATATCAACTCCCTTCTCGCTTGTAAGCACCCAAATGACCTTTCTTGGAAAATCAGCTAATGCCGGCCTGATTAGGGTAGTTTCGCGAGGAAAATTTAATCTATCTCCCGGACCATCGTATCCAGATAGATGTATAGAACTTGTGTTTAAAGCGGGCTCATCGACGAGCAGGAGCCGCACCCAGGCCGGAGCGAGCACGGGCACCACTACCTCTTTGTTCTTACGCCCCGCGGTCAGCTCTGGGGCCTCAGCCCAGTCCGTAATATAGCCGGGCGGGGCTTGGGCCATGAGCAGGTAGCCGAACTTGCTTTCGGCGTCAAAGGCGAAGGCGAAGCGGCCCTGCCCATCGCAGGGCTGCGGGTCGCCCACGGGCCGGTACCCGCCGGCGCTGCTTCTCAGTTGCACCTGCACCGTGCCGTTGCCTACGGGTTGCCGGCTCTGGCGCTGCACCACCTGGCCAGATACTTGGGTCGTGCCCGTGGTGGGGTTGTCGGGGTTGCAGCCCGCCAGCCCGGGCAGGCTGAACAGGACTAAGCATCGGGTGAGTGTGGAAAGGAAGTAGCGCATAGCTTAGAAGGGAATGCGCACGGTTACGGTGTCCAAGGGACCCGGCTTGATAGCTTGTTCGTACCGCGTAACATTTCCTCTCTCATCACTTATTCCCCAGATAATTTCCCGCGCAAAGTCAGCACTGACCCGTCTGATTAAAGTCGTATCACGAGGATAATCTAACCGGTCTCCACTGCCTGGGTAGCCGGAAATAAATATAGAAGATACCGTCCTTTTCGGCGGTTCATCCACCAGCACGAGGCGGACCCAGGCTGGAGCAAACATGGGCACTACTATATTATTGTTCTTGCGCCCCGCCGTCAACTCGGGGGCCTCGGCCCAGTCCGTGCTATAGCCGGGCGGGGCCTGCGCCAGCAACAGGTAGCCGAATTTACTGGTGGCGTCAAAGGCGAAGGAGAAGCGGCCCTGCGCGTCGCACGCCTGTGGGTCGCCCACTGGGCGGTAGCCCCCGGCGCTGCTTCTCAGTTGCACCTGCACCGTGCCGTTGCCCACCGGCCGCCAGCTCTGCCGCTCTACCACTTGCCCCGATACCTGCGTGGTGCCCGTGGTGGGGTTATCGGGGTTGCAACTGGCCAGCAGGACCAAGCCGCTCAGAACCAAGCAGCGTGTGATTGTTAAAAGAAGGTTATTCACAATCAGAATCAGTTAAGAGATGAGTTAAAAATACTATGTCCGGCCCGGTCAGCCCGAAGCCCCCGCCGCCAGCCGGCGGGGGCCGGAGCAGGGCTTAGTGCTGGATGCTGAGCGTGCGCCGGGAGCTGGCCTTGTCGCGCTCTACCGTTACCTGGTAGAGCCCGTTGGGCCAGGTCTGTGTGTCGATGCGCAGCTTGGCGGTCGGCACGTTGTCGGCCTTGAATATTTCCTTGCCCTGCCCGTTGTACACCTTCACGTGCATGGGCTTGGGCTGGTGGCCGGCCGGCTTGTCCTTGTCTTTCTCCTCCTCCTCGCCCACCTCCACGTAGCCGTCGGCCGGGTTGGGATAGAGCAGCTGCGCGTAGATTGCCGGCTGGGTCTGCGACTGTATGAAGTACTGGGCGCTGACCTGCTCGGTGCCGCTCGTCACGACTACCCGCGCTACCACCACCACCGGCCGGCCATCGACGGGCGGGTAGCTGTTCATGCAGGTTCCGAACGTGGCCCCGGTGGCGCCGGGCTGCAGCACGAAGGTGTTGCCGGTATCCTTCAGGTACCAGGCGTAGGTGTAGGGCGCCTGGCCACCGGTAGGTTTGGCGGTCCACTGTCCCCAGTTGGGCTGCCCGCCCGACGTGCACTGCGCCGTAACCGCGACGGTCGGCAGCGGCACCTGCAGCGGCGTAACCGGCACCGGCGGCGCCGGCGTGCAGGCCAGCGTGCCCAGCCCCAGGGCCGGGTTAGCAAAGTAGCTCACCCCCGGCTGCACGGTGTAGGAGCCAGCCCCGCTCACCTGAATGCTGGCCGGGTCTTCTACGCAGAGAAAGGCGCCTTCTTCCACGATAACCTGCCCCCGCACCAGCAGCCGGGCGTAGCGGTGCAGCCGCAGCGTGGCACCGCGCGCGATGCGCAGCACCGAGCCAGGATTGACTTCCAGCTCCCCGTTATGGTCCACGTAGAGCAGGCTGTGGGCCGCCATCAGCAGGCTGGCCGTGTGGGTGGGGGCGCTGCCGGCCATGCCCAGCCGCATCCAGCTGCCGTAGCCCACCGTTACCCGGGTGCCGCACTGCGAGGTGAACAGCTCGAAGCGACCGGCTGGCGGCCGGCCCTGCGTGGCGGCGGTGCCACCGCTCACCGGCGTGTTGGCGTCGTTCACCAGCAGCTGCGTGCCGTAGCCAGTATACACCGAGGCCAGCAGGGGGCGGTAGCGGCTGCCGAAGTTATAGGTTCCACTGCGTAGCACCGCCGGCAGCTGGTGCGCCGACTCGCGCAGCTCGTTCTGAATCCAGCGGCTGTTATCGGTCGGGTACACGCCGTTGTCCGCGTAAGCCAGAGTCTGTCCGTTCGTAATCTGTACGTGCGGCTCGTTCTTATCATCAGCGGCGAAGTAGGCGTCAAAGGCGTATCTGGCGCGGTCTGGTCTGTCTCTGAAAGGGATTTCTTTTTGAACATTGTACCCCAAAAGGGGCCTAGTGTATGACCCGGCAACGTGCACGTCGAGGGCGCTGATGGTGGGCATGAAGGTGTTGGGGGGGTGGGCGGCTTTCAGCGGGCCGCTGCGCTCGTCGGCCTCGCCGGCCACGCGAGAAGTGGAGCCCGGCGAGGTATCGAAGTGGCTCCAGGAGGGGTCAGCGTAGGAGTAATGCCAGCCGTTCAATTCATTAAAGAATCCCCGCTTCCAGCGGAATATGACGTTATTTTTCCCTCTGGTCGAAGTGCCGGGCAGCGCGTAGGCATGGTTGGGGCCAGCCACACGCCGCGACAGGCTGATGTCCCGGTAATCCATCTTCAGCATTTCCATGCCCGGCACCATGCCGGCCTGATATACCGCCTGCCCGCTGCCGTTGGCCACGGCCACCTTGCGCAGCAGGCTGGGGTAGCTGTTCGGCGACTGCTGCCAGTTTTGCCACTCGGTGCGGTATCTCGTCGCGTCGTCGCTGTAGTGCAGGTTCACCATCTGCATGGTGGCTTCGCGCCGCAGCTGGTTTTTAATTACTAGCTCGGCGCTGAGGGCCCCAATCCAAATGTTTTGCAGGCGGTTGAACATGTGCTGAATGCCCAGCGGCACGTTGGCTCCGCGGTGGGGCGAGTCGAAGGAAACGTAGAGCTTGCTGTTGTGGCACAGCTGCTGCTGCTCCATCCAGGCCAGGGCGAAGCGGGCCACCTGCCCGCCCATGCTCGTGCCGATAACCATCGTTTCCTCGGCATCGGCGGTGCGGTTTTCGGGCTTGTTTATCCATTCCAGCAGTTCGGCCAGCACCATCGCGTTGTGCTGAATCAGGCTGGCGCCGTCCGAGAAGTCGAGGTAGATAACGTCATAGCCGCCGCCGGTCGTGCCATCGGGAAACACCTCGGTGATTGGGGCTTGCAGTTGAACCCGCAAGTCCTTAAACTTTTCCAGGCTCTTATACCCTTCGTTGTAGTCCACCATCTCATTCCAGCCCGCCGTGCCGTTGCGGTAGCCGCCAATGGCCTGCACATCCGCCGCAAACCCGCTCTGCGCTTCAAAATCGCTCAGGGGAATGGGCCCGGTCTGCGCGATAAACCGGTTTTTGCCGGCCAGCGCAAAATCGTTCCGGTTTTCGGCGAAGTCAATTCCTTCCACGAACACCAGCGGCTTGCGCAGCTTGCGCACCCCGTTCACGGGTGCGTTGCCGGGCGCGTATTTTATCCAGGCAATGGCCGAGGCCCGTCCATTCGGACCGTTGACGCCTTTGGTGGGCGTAAAGTTCGCCCAGCGGCGGCTTGCTACCAGTCCCAGGGCCAGGTCAGGGGGGATACTGGCAGATTTAGAATACTGTACATCGGTCCGAGCCAGCTGCCAAGTGGTGGGCTCATATGCGTAGACAAGTTGGGCCGGGCTGCCGCTGCTACCGCGGGCGAGCGTACCGGAAGTTGCCGGCGGCGTTACTTGCACCTGTACGGTGCTGCCCATCGTTACCTGCCGCCAGCCCAGCCCATCGCCGAAGTCAAGCCAGACGTAGCCCGGATTGGGCTGGTTACCGAGCCAGAATTCCGGGCCTACGTACACGCTGAGCGTGGTGGCCGTGGCCGGGACGGGCAGGGCCACTGAAAAGAGCTGCCCGGTAGTGTAAGGGCTGCGGCTCAGGTCGGGGCCGTCGTATACCCGCCCGTTGGCCGAGTCTATTGTAATGAGGTGCTCATTGGTCGCGTTCGGCGCGATTTCATTATAGCCGTAGCGCAGCATGAGCAGCGGCACGGCGCCCTGCTGCACCCGTTGGCCGATGCGAAGCCGCAGCGCATCAAGTGTTGGCAGCTGGCTCGTATCAAGCGCGGCGCGAAAGAATTCCCAGTACTGCTGCTCAAACCCCTGGTACGTGGCGGACGTGTCGCCCTGCCCCGCGAAACGGTGCGGGTCAGTTATCAGCATCATGCGGTCGAGCAGCACCCCAGTCGGAATCCGGTTAGAATTCAGTGCACTTAATGATTCCCGCAACTCCTGGACCGGGTTTCCTGGGCCGGTTTCGTCCGGCACAGGAAGCGGCCTGTTTTGGCCGCTGACGTGAGTGCTACTCAATAGTCCGAAAACCATGAGCAGGCAAAGTAAGCTGTTCTTCATGCGTAATAAGGAAAAGAGGTGAAAAGAAGACCGACTAAAATCAAAAGGGAATGCGCACCGTAACTGTGTCTAAAGCTGCTAGCTTTATGTCTTGCTCATATTGAGCATTACTGCCTCTTTCATTCGTTATTGACCAGACAATTTTATTTGTCAGACCCGCTATTGCGGGCCTTATTAGCGTAGGACCATTAGGATAATTCAATCTATCTCCATTGCCTTCATAGCCGGACAGGTAAATAGAAATCTTATTTCTGGGCGACTCATCGACCAGCACGAGCCTAACCCAGGCCGGGGCCAGCACAGGCACAAGCACGTCCTTGTTCTGGCGCCCGGCCGTCAACTCCGGCGCTTCAGCCCAGTCGGTGAGGTAGCCAGGCGGGGCCTCGGCCTTGAGCAGATACCCGGACTTGCTCTGAGCGTCAAAGTCGAACGAGAAGCGCCCTTGCGCGTCGCAGGGCTGCGGGTCGCCCACGGGCCGGTAGCCCCCGGCGCTGCTGGCCAGCTGCACCTGCACCGTGCCCCCGCCCACGGGCTGTCGGCTCTGCCGCTGCACCACCTGCCCGGTTACTTGCGTGGTGCCCGTGGTCGGGTCGGTGTTCTCGCAGCCCGCCAGCAGGCAGAGAAAAAGCAGGCCACTAAGCCATTGAAAATGAGGCAGGAATTGGCGAAAAGTTTTCATGAGGGAGGATTTAGCTAGGACGATAAGTCAAACGTAGGAGACTCTCATCGAGCAGCCAAACCGATTTTTTAATAAATCAGACTTACATTTTACACAGTATGGCTTATAAATTATTCATTCTTAAAGAGATGAACCCTGAGGCTCCCGACTTTTCATTTTTTCCTAAACCCAGGTTACCATTTCATGACGACTTGCTATCACGTTGAATTTCAGCAATCTGTAAAATTATCGGAACTGGTGCTCTTGCTGGCTGGTCCTGACTGCATGGAGGAGGCAGCCAGTCGCTGTTTCCTGTTTAGCGTTTGTGGGCTTCCCAACATTGGCGCCGATGCCTTACAATTGCCAGTTCCTGCCCCTTCTTCATGCCCCCACTTTCCTCCAAGCTGCCCGATGTGGGTTTGAGCATCTTTGCCCAGATGACGGCCCTGGCCCACCACGCGCTGGCCGCCGGCGCCCACCAGTACGCGCCCATGCCGGGCCTGCCGCGGCTGCGCCAGGCCATTGCGGCGCAGGTGGCCCGCCGGCAGCCCGAGGCGCCCACCCCGAAGTCGAGGGCTCCGGCATGGGCCTGTACCTGGTCAACCGCGTGGTGGAAGGCCACGGTGGCCGCCTCGAAGTGGAAAGCCAGGTGGACGTAGGCACGACGTTCCGCATCCAGCTACCCCCTGCTGGACAAGGGTGAAACAATACGATGAAAATCGATTGGCTGACTTACTGATAGCGGGCTGGCGCATCGGCTGGCGGCGAAACCGCGGCGACGGCCGGCCCCCCAAAGCTGCCGGCTAACTTACGGCCTATGCCCGCCACTAACACGTTTAGGGCAGGGCCCAACGGCCAATGGCTGCCGGGTCAGGTAAGGTGGCTCAGTGGATACCTTTGTCTTGTCAAACTGATTAACATGAACATTCCAGCAGCCATTACTTCCTTGCGCTTCTCCCTCCTCCTGAAAAAAGCCGGCTGCACGCTGGCCGTCCTGTGTTTGGGCCTGGTTTGCAACCACGTCCGGGCCGAAGAAATCAAGTCGCCTAATGGCTTGCTGGCCCTCAACTTTACCCTGCAAGCCGGTGGGGTGCCTACCTACCGCCTGACCTACAAGGGCAAGGACGTTATCAAAACCAGCAAGCTGGGGCTGGACCTGAAAAAGGGCCCGGGCCTGACCAATGATTTCACCGTGGCCGGCAGCCAGAAAAGCTCGGCCGACGAGACCTGGCAGCCGGTGTGGGGCGAGGTAAAGAACATCCGCAACCACTACAACCAGCTGGCCGTGACGCTGACCCAAAAGGCCACGGACCGGAGCATCATCGTCCGGTTTCGGGTATTCAACGACGGCCTGGGCTTCCGCTACGAGTTTCCGCGGCAGAAGAACCTGGACTACTTCACGGTGAAGGAGGAGCGGACCCAGTTCGCGCTGGCCGGCGACCACAAGGCATTCTGGCTGCCCGGCGACTACGACACCCAGGAGTACAGCACGGTGACCTCCAACCTGTCGGAAGTGCGCGGGAAGATGAAAGCGGCCGTGACGCCCAACGCCTCGCAAACTCCCTTCTCGCCCACCGGCTTGCAGACGCCGCTCATGCTCAAGAGCAAGGACGGCTTGTATATCAACATTCACGAGGCGGCGCTGGTCGACTACTCCTGTCTGTCGCTGGAGCTGGACGACAAGACCTTCGTGCTGGAATCGCACCTCACGCCCGGCGCCAACGGCGACAAGGGCGACTTGCAGACGCCCTGCCTCTCGCCCTGGCGCACGGTCATTGTGAGCGACCGGGCCGGCGACATCCTGGACTCCAAGCTGGTGCTGAACCTCAACGAGCCCAGCAAAATCAAAGACACTTCCTGGATTAAGCCCGTGAAGTACGTGGGCGTGTGG
>CAXUEM010000037.1:11391-15325 GCA_964249885.1 uncultured Hymenobacter sp.
GTGGTGGGAAATGATTACGGGTAAAAGCTCCTGGAGCTACACCAACGTAGATAACATCAAGCTCGACTCGCTCGACTACACCAAGGTGAAGCCCAACGGTACCCACGGCGCCACCAACGCCAACGTGAAGCGCTACATTGACTTCGCCGCCAAGCACGGCCTGGATGGCGTGCTGGTGGAGGGCTGGAACGTGGGCTGGGAGGACTGGTTTGGCAAGCACAAAGACTACGTGTTCGACTTTGTGACCCCCTACCCCGACTTCGACCTCGTGGAACTGAACCGCTACGCCGCGAGCAAGAACGTCAAGCTCATCATGCACCACGAAACCTCCGGCTCGGTGCGCAACTACGAGCGCCACCTCGACGACGCCTTCCGGCTGATGAACAAGTACGGCTACACCGCCGTGAAAACCGGCTACGTGGGCGACGTGCTCCCGCTGGGCGAGCACCACTACAGCCAGTGGCTCATCGACCACTACAACTACGTGCTGACCAAGGCCGCGGACTACAAAATCATGGTAAACGGGCACGAGGCCGTGCGCCCCACCGGCCTCTCGCGCACCTACCCCAACCTGATTGGCAACGAGGCCGCCCGGGGCACCGAATACGAGTCGTTCGGTGGCAACAACGCCGACCACACCACCATTCTGCCCTTCACCCGCCTCATCGGCGGGCCCATGGATTACACGCCGGGCATCTTCGAAACCAAAATCAGCGCCTACAACCCGCAGAACAACTCGTTCGTGCACAGCACGCTAGCCCGGCAGCTGGCCCTGTACGTGACCATGTACAGCCCGCTGCAAATGGCCGCCGACTTGCCCGAAACCTACGAGAAGTTCATCGACGCCTTCCAGTTCATCAAGGACGTGCCCGTGGACTGGGACGACTCCAAGGTGCTCGAAGCCGAGCCCGGCGACTACATCACCATTGCCCGCAAAGGCAAGGGCAAGAGCAGCTGGTTCGTGGGCAGCACCTGCGACGAAAACGGCCGCACCTCGAACATCGACTTTAAATTCCTCGACGCGAAGAAAAAGTACGTGGCCACCATCTACGCCGATGACAAGGACGCCCACTACGAGAAGAATCCGCAGGTGTACACCATCCGCAAGCTGAACGTGACCAGCAAGTCGAAGCTCTCGCAGCTGTGCGGGCCGGGCGGCGGCTACGCCATCAGCATCGTGGAAGCGGGGCGGTAAGGGGCGTTCGTATTGAAGTCGGCGAGTGCGAGTCTAACGCTTCAGAGAGTAAGGATGTGCTGAAGCGCCTGCCGCAGAATCTGCCGCGAGGCATCGACCAGCGGCTGGCGGTGGTGCACATCGGTCCCGAGCACAAACGAGCCGCCGTTGTCGGCCCAGTACCCATCTAGCGCCGCCGACGCGTCAATGTTGAGCAGGTCTTCCTCTCTTGCAGCAGGCGCTGGCGCGAGGGAATGCCACGGGCCCGCTTCCAGGGCCGCTTCCATATCTCAGACGGCGTAAGAAAGACCAACGACGACGGGCTCCGGCAGGCGCGGCGGGCACCACCAAGGCACCTTTCAACAGGCCGGTAGCCTTGGCGTGAGTCGAGCGCATGGCGTGGCCGTGCTGCTGGCTCACTTGGTCGGCCACGCTCACTATTATCTACCCGATTTTGGCAATTGTCTCCGGCTCGTCGGCCGGCATTTGCTCCACCTCGGGCGCGCAGCGAACGGGCGCCGCCACGGAGGGGGCAGGGCGGAATTTGATTGCTTCTGGCTCGTGTGCAAACGTCGTTGAAATGGTGAAGAGGACAGCTGGCGGCAAATCGTTTTGACTTTAGGCCTTAGTGATTGAGTCCCTTCTACAGCATTTTAGCAAAGGCGTGGAAAGGTCCCAGGTCCTGAACCGAGAAGTGCGGCCATCGATTGGCTGAACGTGCAGGCTACCCGCGATACACTAACCATCAGCGTGTATTATTTAATGAAATCTTACTGTCTTTGCGGGCTCGGACTTGATTATCAGCATCACCTATAGCTGGTATACGAAAGACTGATACTTACCGGCCCTGCCTACCTTGCCTCCATGAAACACCTACTCACGCTTGGAGTTGTTTTGTGTAGTTTTTTGGGGGCTTTCGGAGCGGTGGCGTCACCCAAGGACAGCTTGCTGGTCGAGTTGAATCAGGTCCTGAGCCAGCGGCCCGTGTACGACGGCCAGCGTTGGCAGCGCATCGGTGTACTGACCACCGAGTTTGCGGCGCCGGAAGCCGACGAGGCCGCGAAGTTTGCCCTGGGCTTGCGCCTTTACGAAGAGTACAAGGCGTTTCAGTATGACTCCGCCTTTGCCTACTGCCAGCAACTGGCCCGGCTGGCCGGACGCCTGCGCAGCCCCGACAAAATAGCGAGTGCCGAGCTGAAGCTAAGTTTCATTCTGCTCTCGACCGGCTTGTTCAAGGAGGCCATGGACGCGCTGCGCTGCGTGAACCCGCGCCCGCTTTCGCGCGACCGCAAGCTGGAATATCACCTCATGCTGGTGCGAGCCTACAGCGACCTGGGCGAATTCAGCCGCGACCGGTTTTTCCGGCCCCGGTACGAGGCCCTGGCGCTGGCGCATTCTGACACGGTACTGCGGCTGAGCTATCCAAATACCGTGTTGCGGATAGAGTTGGAGGAAGACGTGGCCCGCCGTACCAACCGGCTGGCCGAGGGCGTCGCGGCGTACAACAAGCTGCGGCAGCAGCCGGGCCTGCCCCAGCACCACTTGGCCATTCAGGCCTCTATTCTGGCCAAGCTGTACCGGCAGGCCGGCCTGGACGACAAGGCCTTTGAGCTGCTGCTCGTCTCGGCCATTGCCGACGTGAAATCGGCCACCAAGGAAACCACCTCGCTCTCGGCCGTGGCTGACTACTGCTACCGGCGGGGCGACGTGCGCAACGCCTACACGTTTGTGAAAGCCGCCCGTGAGGAAGCCGCGTTCTACAATGCCCGGCAGCGCAAAGTGCAGCTCAGTCAGATTTCGGGCACCATCGAGGAGCAGAAGCTGGCCGTTATCGAGCAGCAGCGGCAGTCGATTATGCTTTACTTCGGCTTGGCCGTGATTCTGGCCCTGCTGGTGGCCGGCTTTGCCCTGGTCAGCTTTATCCAGCTGCGGCGGCTGCGGGCCACCAGCCGTCAGCTGGCGGCGGCCACCGAGCAGGTGCACGCGCGCAACGAAGAGCTGTCGGAACGCAACCGCCAGCTCGACCGCACCAACCAGCACTTGTCTGAAGCCAATAAAATCAAGGAGGAGTACATCGGGCACTACTTTTATAACAGCACGCGCTACGTGGCCAAGCTAACGAAGCTCAAGCAGGGGCTCGATGAGCTGCTCATTAACAAGCAGGCCGGCGGAATCAATAAGCTGGCCGGCAGCATCGACGTTAAGAAAGAGCGCCACGAGCTGTTCACGGGGTTCGACACGGTGTTTCTGCGGCTGTTCCCGGAGTTCATTACTCAATTCAACCAGCTGTTCCGGCCCGAGGACGGCATCCAGCCCGCCGAGGGCCAGCTGCTCACGAGTGAGCTGCGCATCTTTGCCCTCATCCGTCTCGGCATCAGCGACAATGAGCAAATCAGCCGCATGCTGGGCTACTCCGTCAATACGGTGTACGCTTATAAGACGCGAGTGAAGAACCGCTCTTTGGTGCCGAACGAGGAGTTCGAGGCGCGCGTCCAGCGTATTCAGGCCGGCGGCTGAAACCATCTTCGTCCGGCGGGCCGGCGCCGCCAGCAGGGAGAATCAGCCCAAATCAGTATCCATACTTTCAGCCGGGCTTCTTAATTTATATGATTCATAATCACTAATTTAACCGATTAATGGGTTAATATTTCCGATACCTGCACCGATACAATTTGGGGTCCGGGAAGGAGGAGGGTTCTTTTGCGAGGCAGGCTGCGGGGCGCTGAGTCGCCGCGGCCGGGCTGTTGCTTTTCTTTCCAC
>CAXUEM010000038.1:0-511 GCA_964249885.1 uncultured Hymenobacter sp.
TCCGGCTGCTGCGCACCACGCCCCCGCCCCGCCGCCACTGGTGGAGCAAATCCGCGCCCGAAGTGCCCGCCATCCGGCACTACGCGCTGGCTGCCTACCCCCTGCTGGAAGCAGGAGAATAGGTTTTCCGGCTCCCAGCAGGGGGTAACTAGCTACTGCCCCACCCGCACGCGCTGCCCCACGTTGCCCAGCAGCCACTCCTGCCGGAAGTTCAGATACACGCCGAACGAGAAATCGAGCAGCCCGGCGTTCAGGTCATACACTGGCTCAATGCGCACAGTCAGGGCCGCCGGGTCGGCGATGCGGAAGTCGCGCAGCAGGCGCAGGAACAGCAGGCGGCGGTTGGCGTCGGTATACCCCGGATTGGAAATTGTGCGGGAGGCGCTCTGGTACAAGTCGCCGCCGAGCGGAGCTAGGAAGCGCCGGCCCTGCCAGTAGCTGAGCATGGCGTCGCCGTACTTCGTTTCCAGCGTGCCGTTCAGATAGAGGCCGGTGCCGTTTTGGAAGGGCA
>CAXUEM010000038.1:521-10700 GCA_964249885.1 uncultured Hymenobacter sp.
GTCCTGGAAGCCAAGAACGTAGGTGTTGAGGCGCAGGGCCCGTACCTTCTGGCTTTCCAAGTCGCGCCGGACGACCAAGCCAGTCGCGCCGTTAAAAACAGTTTGCAGCGGCTGGTCGAGCGTATCAATCTGCCCGCCCTTGTGCGTGGCCGTAAACTGCAGGGGTATACTCAGCTGCCAGCGGCTGCCCGTTGCCGAGACGCGCAGGCTGCTGCTCAGGCCACCTACCAGTTCCTCCTGAAAGTTGCTAAACCGGTATTGCTGCCGCTGCCAGTCCACCCAGGCGTCCAGCAGCAGCCGCTGGCCGAGGTAGCGGTACTGCAGGCCCTCTTCCAGCGGCCGCAGAATGACCCGCTCAAAATTAAACAGCGGCTCGATGTAACCGTGGTTGAGGTGGGGCCGAATGTTGCCTAGCACAAACTCGCTGCGGCCTTTGGTCCAGGTGCCGCGGAATGTGGGGCGCACCAACTGCAGGCGCGGGTTGCCAAAATCTTTCCAGAGGAAAATGCCGGCTTCGAGGCGCAGGTTTTCGGCCGGATAGTAGACCAGTTGCGGGTTTAGCTGCGTCCCGAACAGCGTCTGCCCTTCGATGATTTTATTGAAATACTCGTTGTTCTTGAAGAAAGTGAAGCTTCGCAATTGTATTCGCACCTGGCCTTTCACCGGCGCAGTGGCCGAGGCATACGCCGCTGAATCTACTTTACCACAAACCAGAGTGTGCTTAATTTGGTCCAGCGCCGCGCTTACAAACGCCCGATTGTCCAGTTGCGCCTGCGCCGGCTGGCTCGTAACCACCACAGCCACAAGCAGCAAAAAAATCCTTAGAAACTTTCTCATATATTTCCGCTTGCGACGGCACCAAAGCCCCCCTGCCGGGGTTACACAAAGCCAGCCGAAAACGGCCTTGGCGCGGCCAGCAGGGCCGTTTTTTGCCTTCTGGCCGCCGCTTGTTGTTTTAGTAAACCTACTTCCTTTTTTCCCAACCACACTTCCAGCATGGCATTAGCATCCAGCAAAGCTGACAAAGCCGAAAAGGCCGACAAAGCAGACAAGTCCTCCGGCCCCGCCAACAACACCGCCGAAAAGCTCAAGGCCCTCCAGCTGACCATGGAGAAGCTGGACAAAGCCTTCGGCAAGGGCACGGTGATGAAGCTCAGCGACCAGCCTAAGATTGACATTCCGTCCATCAGCACCGGCTCGCTCGGCCTCGACATTGCCCTGGGCATCGGTGGCCTGCCCAAGGGCCGCGTGGTCGAGATTTACGGCCCCGAATCGTCGGGCAAAACCACGCTCACCATGCACTGCATCGCCGAGGCCCAGAAGGCCGGCGGCACGGCCGCCTTCATCGACGCCGAGCACGCCTTCGACCCGATTTACGCCCAGAAGCTCGGCATCGACACCAGCAACCTCATCATCTCGCAGCCCGACAACGGCGAGCAGGCCCTCGAAATCGCCGACCAGCTCATCAGCTCCGGTGCCATCGACATCATCGTCATTGACTCCGTGGCGGCCCTCGTGCCCAAGGCCGAGCTCGAAGGCGACATGGGCGACTCGAAAGTGGGTTTGCACGCCCGCCTCATGAGCCAGGCCCTGCGCAAGCTCACTGGTACCATCAACAAAACCGGCTGCCTGTGCATCTTCATCAACCAGCTGCGCGAGAAAATCGGCGTTATGTTCGGCACGCCGGAGACGACGACCGGTGGCAACGCCCTCAAGTTCTACGCCTCGGTGCGCCTCGACATCCGCCGCATCGGTCAGATTAAGGAGGACAAAGACAACGTAGTGGGCAACCGCACCAAGGTGAAGGTGGTGAAAAACAAGGTGTCGCCGCCCTTCAAAGTCATTGAGTTTGACCTGCTCTACGGGCAGGGCATCTCGAAAGTGGGCGAGATTCTGGACCTGGGCGTCGACATGGGCATCATCGCCAAGTCGGGCTCCTGGTTCAGCTATGATGGCAACCGCGTGGGCCAGGGCCGCGAGCAGGTGAAAACCCTGCTGCTCGACAACCCCGAATTGGCCGACCAGATTGAGCAGAAAATCCGCGACTTGGTGAAAAACGGCCCCGAGGACATTGCCGCCGTGATTCCCGTGGACCTGTCGGGTCCCGAAGACGGCGAGGACACGCTGTAAGTAGCTTAATTTTCAGAAGTAAAAAGCCCGCTCCGGTTGAGCGGGCTTTTTTGTTTTCACCCCCTGCTGGCCGCCCGTTTCCGGCGGCGCTGCTGAGCTTTATCTTTGCTGGCACTGCGTTTGTCTAGCCGCGCCGTATCCGCTTTCTACCCACCGTTTACCCATGAACCGCCGCTGGCTACTCGCTACTCCTTTTCTGGCTGCCGGGCTGCTGGCGGCGCAAAGCACGACCGGCTTCGGCCCCGGCGACCCGGCCCGGCACGTGCCCCAGAGCAGCTTCGGCCGCGGCGAAACCCTGCACTACCGCGTGCACTACGGCTTCATTAACGCCGCCGAGGCCACCGTGGAAACCAGCGGCCGCCTAGAGCGCGTCAACGACCGGCCCTGCTACCAGGCCAGCGTGAGCGGCCGCACCACGGGCTCGTTCGATTATTTTCTGCGGGTGCGCGACAAGTGGAGCTCGTTTATCGACACGACCAGCATCCTGCCCATGCGCGCCATTCGGGATATTGCCGAGAAAAGCTATCGCAAAAAGGAAACCGTGGACTTCGACCACGCCCGCGACCTGGCCGAGGTGCTTGACCACAAGAAAAACCGGCGCACGACGGTCAAAATCCTCAACAACGCCCAGGATTTAGTGAGCGGCTTTTACTTTCTGCGCACTATCAATTTCGACCGCCTCAAGCCCGGCGACGTCATAAAAATGCCCGGCTTTCTGGAGGGCGACAACTACGTGCTGGAAGTGACCTTCAAGGGCCGCGAAATCACGGAAACCAAGGCCGGCAACATCCGCACCCTCAAGCTCACGCCCAAGATGCCGGCCAACAAGATGTTTCAGGGCGAAAACGCTATTTCGGTGTACCTGTCCGACGACAAAAACAAGATTCCGGTCCTGTTCAAGGCCGAGATGTTCGTGGGCTCCATCAAGGTCGATATGTACAAGGCCGAGGGCCTGAAAAGCCGGCTCAACCTAGTTAAGTAAGCGGCTGCGGGCGCGCCATGCGGGCTGCTACCCCCTGCTGGCAGCATAACAATAACGTAACGCCCACGCCCCGGCCCGGGCTCTACCTTTGCCCCCGCGCAGCTCTACACCCGCTGCGCGCCTCCGCCGTGGCCCCCTCCAAATCACACGCCTATAAGATTCTGGTGGTTGACGATGACCCCGACATCGTGGAATTGCTGGAGTACAACCTCAAGAAAGAAGGCTACCAGACGGCCTCGGCCCCCGACGGCCGCAAGGCGTTGGAAGTCGCCGCCGACTTCAACCCCGACATCATCCTGCTCGACGTGATGATGCCCCAGCTCGACGGCATTGCCACCTGCCGGCAGCTGCGCGAGCAGCCTAAGTTCAAGGACACCTACATCATGTTCCTGACGGCGCGGGCCGAGGAATTTTCCGAAGTCGCCGCCTTCGAGGCCGGCGCCGACGACTTCATCGCCAAGCCCATCAAGCCGCGGGCCCTGCTAGGCCGCTTGGCCGCCATCAAGCGCCGCGAGCAGGACCCCCACGCCGCCATCGATGCCATCGACATCAACGGTCTGCGCATCGACCGCACCGCCTACGCCGTGTACCAGGACGGCCGCAAAATCTCTTTGCCGAAAAAGGAGTTCGAGCTGCTGGCCTTTCTGGCCGCCGCGCCCCACAAGGTCTTCAACCGCGAAGAGCTGCTGCAGAATATCTGGGGCAACGACGTGTTCGTACTGGCCCGCACCGTGGACGTGCACGTGCGCAAAGTGCGCGAGAAAGTCGGCGACCACCACATCCAGACCATCAAAGGCGTAGGCTACAAGTTTAACGCGGACTGAGCGGATGACTGACTTAGAACGTCATGCTGAACACTCCGCGCATCAAGCGGAATGTTCAGCATGACGTTCTTTTGTGTTTTGCTTTCGAATTCATGAACCTCTCGTCCCGCACCGTTGCCGTTCTGATTGCGCTGCTGGTGGCGGGCGTGCTGACCACGGCGGCGGTCATCGTGCCCACGCTGCCCTTCCAGCAGGCCGTGCTGGCGGCGGGCATCACGGTGGCGGGCTGCTTTTTGCTGGTTTATTTGTCATTTGAAGCCCTGATTTTCAAGGAAATAAACGGCATCTACGCCGGCCTGGAACACATCAAGCGCAAGGAGTTCCGCAAGCTGAGCAACAAGTTTCTGTTTCGGCCCGAGCCGGTGAAGCGCGTGCGCGACGAGATTCTGCAAATGGCCGAGCGTCGCCAGCAGGAGCTCGACGAGCTCAAGCGCCTGCAGGCCCTGCGCCGCGAGTTTCTGGCCGACGTCTCGCACGAGCTGAAAACGCCCATCTTCGCCGCCCAGGGCTTTGTGCATACCATACTTGACGAGGACGAGGATGGCGGCTCTGACCCCGTGATGCGCCGCAAGTTCCTGCAGAAAGCCGCCGTCAGCCTCGATGCACTCGACGCGCTGGTGCAGGACCTGGTCACCATCTCCCAGCTCGAAAAGGGCGTGGTGCGCATGCGCCGCCAGCGCTTTGATATCGTGCAGCTGGTGCGCGAAATTTTCGATTTGCTGGAGCAGCAGGCCGCCCGGCGCAGCGTGCGGCTGGAGCTGTTCCCGCCCGCCGTGGCCGCAATGGCCGAGCCCGGCCTGCCCGTGCTGGCCGACCGCAACCGCATCCGCCAGGTGCTGGTCAACCTGATTGACAACGCCATCAAGTACGGCCGCGAGCACGGCCACGTGGTTGTTTCTTTGATTGAGAGCAAAAGCGCCGTGCGCATTGCCGTGCGCGACGATGGCGCCGGCATTGCCCAGGAGCACCTCAACCGCATCTTCGAGCGGTTCTACCGCATCGACAAGAGCCGCTCCCGCGAGTCGGGCGGCTCCGGGCTGGGGCTAGCCATCAGCAAGCACATCGTGGAGGCGCACAAGTCCAGCATCCGGGTGCGCAGCGAGCTGGGCCAGGGTACCACGCTGGAATTCAAGCTGCCGCGCCCGAAAGCGCAGTAAGCTCGCGGCACCCTTTGGGTCCGGGATGAGAAATGCAGTAGAACACCCGGCTACCCCCTGCTGGCCGCCGTACCTTCGTGGCCATATGAAGCCACTAGCCTTTCGCGACCTTATCCTGTTTGAAAACGACGACTACGTAGTCGTCAGCAAGCCCCCATTCCTGCCCACGCTCGACGAGCGGGTGGGCGGCGCCAATAACCTGCTGCGCATGGCCCGGCAGCAGTACGACGACGTGCAGGTGGGTCACCGCCTCGACCGCGACACCAGCGGCGCGCTGGCGCTGGCTAAAAACCCGGCGGCCTACCGCCACCTGGCCATGCAGTTCGAGAACCGCGAGGTGAGGAAGCAGTACCACGCCGTGGTCTGGGGCACCCCCCTGCTGGATAAGCATTTGGTGGAGCGCAACATCGAGAATACTACCCGCGGCAAGGCCCGGCTGGCCTACAACGGCAAGCCCGCCGAAACCCGCTTCACCACCCTCGAAACCTTTGCCCGCCACGCCCTGGTGCTGGCCGAGCCCATCACCGGCCGCATGCACCAGATTCGCCTGCACCTGATGTATCTGCAGGCGCCCATTGTCGGCGACGGCCTCTACGGCGGCGAGGATTTTTACCTTTCCTCTATTAAAAAGAAGTTTAACCTCAAAGCCGGCGAGGAAGAGCAACCCTTTATCAAGCGCTTCGCCCTGCACGCCATGAAGCTCAGCTTCACAGGCCTCGACGGCGAGGAAATAACCGTGGAAGCGCCGTACCCGAAGGATTTCCGGGTGCTGGTCGAGACGCTGCGGCAGTATGCGTAGAGCGAACCTTCTGACATCTTTTGTTGTATATTTGTATCAACAAAAAATCGGTGCTAAAACCTATTAGGCTTAGCCCCCTGCGCAATCCTGGATGGCCCAACGAAGCACCCGTGGCCCCAGGCGCAAGCGCAGGGGGTTTTTGCGTTTACTGGATAACGCCCAAATCGTAGAAATGAAGTGAGTTAGGTGTTTCGCGCACGTAGAGCCATAGGTCATAGCTCTCGCCCCGTATCTGTTGACTCACCTGAAGCTTGTGAATAAAAATACCAGGCCTCGGCGGCTCATGATTATCAGCTTCCTTGCTCAGATATGTTGCCTTCGTCACTAATTCAACGGCCGATGGCAGGGCTAGTAATCGCTCTATGGGATTATTATAGCGTCGTGAGATACAATGTTTCAGTCCCTTCTTATTGATTAGAATCAAGGCTGAAAAGTTAGGATGAGCTATTTCTTGCCCAGCTAAATCTTGTAATACCTGTTGTTGGATGACTTTGCGTAATTCAGCCTCTGATTGGTAATATTCCATCGAATACAAGTTTAGGCAAGTGCTGTAAAAGCATTGTGCTTGGGTGCGACATACTAAGGTAAGACTTGCAGCTAGGAATTGTTAGTGCCTTTTGGGGCGAGTAAGAACTAGGATAAAACAACCCATCCTACTCTGTTGACCCAGTCCAAACGCTGCTGCCCGTATGCCGGTTAGTCTTTAGAGAGTTGCATGTATTACTCAACTACTTATCCCATCTGCTTGGCTTTCTGCCGATAAACACTTACCTTTGTGTCCGTTTTTCCCGGAGCTGACCTTGGCCCGGCTTCATTTTCAACCGTTTATCTTCCCGTCATGGACCATCTGAGCTTTAAGACGCAGACCGTCAACAAAGCCAACGCGCAAAAGCAGTGGGTTATCGTGGATGCCAGCGTTGCGCCCCTCGGCCGCGTGTGCAGCCAGATTGCCAACCTGCTGCGTGGCAAGCACAAGCCTTCGTTCACGCCTAACGCCGACTGCGGTGACCACGTCATCGTGCTGAACGCTGACAAGCTGCGCGTGACGGGCAAGAAAATGACCGATAAGGTCTACATCACCCACTCGGGCTACCCCGGCGGCCAGAAGCAGCGCACCCTGCGCGAGCACATGAACCGCGACTCGACCCGCGTGATTGAGCACGCCGTGAAAGGCATGCTGCAGGGCAACAAGCTGGGCTCGGCCCAGTTCCGCAACCTCTACGTGTACGCCGGCGACCAGCACCCGCACGAGGCCCAGCAGCCCAAGGCAATTGAACTGACCAACCTGTAAGCTGAGTCCAGCTTGCGTTTTTTATTTTTCCAACTAAATGGCAATTACCAACACCTCTGGTAGAAGAAAAACCTCGGTGGCCCGCATCTATATGCAGGCCGGGCAAGGGAATATCACTATCAATGACCGGGACATGAAATCGTACTTCAGCAACGAGCTGCTGGAGAACGTCGTGAACCAACCCCTCGCTATCCTGGAGCAAGTCGGGCAGTACGACATCAAGGTGAACGTGCGCGGCGGCGGCATCTCGGCCCAGGCCGAAGCCATCCGCCTGGCCATCACCAAAGCCCTCGTCAGCGACAACGCCGAAGCCCGGCCCGCGCTGAAAAAGGAAGGTTTCCTGACCCGCGACCCGCGCATGGTGGAACGCAAGAAATTCGGCAAGCGCAAGGCGCGCCGCTCGTTCCAGTTCTCGAAACGCTAATCTCCAGCTAGCACTCTTATGGCTCAGTCCACCACCTATAAAGAACTCCTCGACGCGGGTGCCCACTTTGGTCACCTTACGCGCAAGTGGGACCCGAAAATGGCGCCGTACATCTTCATGGAGAAGAACGGCATCCACATCATCGACCTGAACAAGACGCTGGTTTCCTTGGATTACGCGGCCCAGGCCATCCGTAACATCGCCAAGAGCGGCCGCAAAATCATGTTCGTGGCCACCAAGAAGCAGGCCCAGGAAATCGTGACCAACGAGGCCCTGCGCCTGAAAATGCCCTACGTGACCGACCGTTGGCTCGGCGGCATGCTGACCAACTTCGCCACCGTGCGCAAGTCGCTGAAGAAAATGAGCACCATAGACAAGATGGTGAAGGAAAACACCGCCTACGCCGCCCTGGCCAAGCGCGAAAAGCTGATGATGTCGCGCGAGCGCGAAAAGCTGGACCGCGTGCTCGGCGGCATCGCCGACCTGAGCCGCTTGCCCGCCGCCCTGTTCGTGGTGGACGTGAAGCGCGAGCACATCGCCGTGAAAGAAGCCCAGAAGTTGGGCATCCCGGTGTTTGCCATGTGCGACACGAACTCCAACCCCGAGCTGGTGCAGTTCCCCATCCCGGCGAACGACGACGCTTCGAAGTCAATTCAGCTGATTGTGGGTGTTATCAGCAAGGCCATCGAGGAAGGCATGTCGGAGCGCAAGGTTGACAAGGAAGATGCCGACCGCAAGGAGGCCGATGAGGCCGCCATTGCCGAGAAAACCGCTGCTGACACCGCTGAGTAAGAGTCTTTTTGCCTTTTGAGAGAAGGGAACCTTCGCGCGGCTGATGGCTCCGGGGGTTCCCTTCTTCCTTTAACTCTCCTCCTTTTTAAGGAGGGGATGTTCGGGCCACAGGCTCGGACGGGGGTGGTGAGGGCGTCCGCGCCAGCAGGGGGTCGTTGTTATGGTGGGCTGTTCGTCTACCGTTCAACGACTGCACCACCCCAGTTTCAGCTAAAGCTGAAACGTCCCCTCCTTAAAAAAGGAGGGGAGTTTGATGTTATACTACTTCACTCCCAACATTTTACTCGAATGGCCGCAATTACCGCCGCAGACGTAAACAAGCTCCGCACCATGACCGGCGCGGGCATGATGGATTGCAAAAAAGCCCTCACCGAAGCCGATGGCGACTTCGAAGCCGCCCGCGACATCCTGCGCAAGGCCGGCCAGAAAATCGCCGACAAGCGCGCCGAAAACGAAACGTCGGAAGGCTTTGTGGCCGTGGCCGTGAGCGAAGACGGCACGAACGGCAAGCTGGTGGCCCTGGCCTGCGAAACTGAGTCGGTGGCCAAAGTGGCCAACTTCCGCGAGCTGGTGCAGCGCATCCTCGATGCCGCTACCCGCACCAACGCCACGAGCAAGGAAGAGCTGCTGGCCGCGAAAGAGGAAGATGGTCTGAGCATTCAGGAGCACATCACCGACCTGATGGGCAAAATCGGTGAGAAGCTGGACCTGACCTACGCTACCCTGACGGCCGAGAAAGTGGCTTCCTACATCCACTCCGACAGCAAAAAAGGCGTGCTCGTGGGCCTGAAGAATGTGGGCTCGGCCGACGCTGCCGCTGTAGGCCGCGACGTAGCCATGCAAATCGTGGCCATGAAGCCCGTCGCCGTGGACAAGGACGGCGTGGACTCGGCTACCGTGGAGCGCGAGATTGAAATTGGCAAAGAGCAGGCCCGCGCCGAAGGCAAGCCCGAAGCCATGCTGGAGAAAATCGCCCAGGGCAAGCTCAACAAATTCTACAAAGAGCAGACCCTGCTGAACCAGGAGTTCGTGAAAGATAACTCGCTGACCATCGCCCAGCTGCTCGACAGCAAGTCGAAGGGCATGACGGTATCGGACTTCAAGCGCGTGGCAATTGGGGCGTAACTGCCTTTAAGCTGTTTTTAATAAGAAAGGCCCTGCTGGCATTGTGCTGGCAGGGCCCTTTTGCGCATAAATTGTTGACCGGTATTAGTCTACATTTCAAAAGGATTGAGCAATTGTAGACCGGGCAGGCTTTTGAAATCCGTAGTGTTTCTGGTTAGTAAAGTGAGGCCATTGGCAAGGGCGGTGGCGGCAATAATGGCATCTGGAGTCTTTATTTTCTTTACCAATCGAAAGCCAATAGCAGCTTCGACAATGTTGTTATCCAGAATGCGATAAACTTCGGCAGCTCCGACAAACTGCTTCAACCTGGAATGTTCAACAGCAGAAATCAAAGGGCTGCTGAACAATTCAATTTGAGTTATAACTGAAATTACGGGCATGATGCCGGCAACAAATTCATCTCCAACTGGTGGCAATACGCCATCAATGAAGGCGATGACGACGTTGGTATCAATTAGAAATTCTGGTCCCATTCGGCGCGGCTGGCTTCAGCTTGTTGCAAAATATCCTGAGCCGTTTCGCGGCTGAGGATGCCCCGGAACTGCGCCATTGTGGCCGGCTTGGGAGTTTCCTCAGTTACCTCATCGACGGCGTAAAGCAGTACTTCCAGCTTCTTGCCAACGTAATGCGCGGGCACGGAGATGAGAACATCGGT
>CAXUEM010000038.1:10710-13631 GCA_964249885.1 uncultured Hymenobacter sp.
ATAGTGGTGCGTACCATAGCTCGAAGTTTATAGGCTTACAAATTTGAACGACGATTAGTTACGGCTTCGCCGGCTGCGGCGTGTTCATCTGCCGGTGCATGTTGTTCACCATTTCCAGGTACGCTTCCAGCGTTTCCATCCCAATGGCGGCGCGGCGCTTGTTCACGTTTTTAGGGTCGCGCAGGGAGCGGGGCACGGCCTGGCCGAGGCCCAGGTATTTCACTTGCGTACCGTATTCCTGGGGCTGACCGGCATTTTCGGCGATGCGGTCGGTGAGGTAGGCGTAATTGCGGGCGCTGGCGTTGCGGCGCTGCACTTCGGGCTGCATCAACTTTAGCACCTGGCGCTGGAAGTCGGGGTGAGCATCGGCGTGTTGCACGAGCAGCCAGAAGTTGTTGGAGCTTTGCACGCCAACTTGCCGAAAGCCGGGGTAGCCGTATTTTCTGACAATGGCTTCCAGCAGGGGCTGGTGCCGGGCGAAGTTGCGGGGCTGCTCGGCAATGAGGCGCTTCATGGTGCTGTCGGCCTGCGGGCCGCGCATCATTTCCTGCATCGGACGCTGGTCGACGGCGGCGAGGCTGTCGAGCGTTTTGCTGAGCCGCGGAAACTGCGGTGCCGGAGTTTGACCCGCAGCTGGAAGGACAACAAGGCCGACCGCGGCAGCCAGCAGGATACAGTGGAGCTTGCTCATACGCAACAAGGAAAGGACAGGCGCCGTTTGCGAGGACACGGCTAGGTAAATATATACGTCGGCCCGGCAAGCGGCTCCGGCCGTCGGATGCGGCAGCTACCCGCCTAAATGACTAGTTTGCACCGCCGACCCGGTTGGGCGGGCCTACCTTCTGTTTTTTGCCTTTATGAGAATAACTCCCGGATGCTTCGGGCTGCTGCTGGCCGGTGGGCTGGCCTTGAACCTGACCGGCTGCAACGCGCCCGGCGAAAAGCAGGCCGAGCAGCGGGCCGCCGCGAAAGCCAAAGCCGGCGGCGCGGCCGACACTCCCGCCGCCGACAAAAGCGCCCCGGCCGGCTTGCGCCAGCTTAATGTGTTCGTAGATATTTCAACCGGCATGCGCGGCTTCATGAAGCCCAACCGGCCCGGCGAGCCCGGCAGCCAGTTCCAGCAAACCGTAACCGGTCTGCTCTCGGATGTGAATGCCACGCCCGGTGCCCAGCCGGCCTACTACTTTGTGGGCCAGCCCAGCCCGCAGGCGCCCGGCGGCCTGATGCCGACCACCTACGATGAGCTGACCCAGACCGTAGCCGTGGGCATGAAAAACGCCGCCTCGGGCACCGAGATGCCCGAAATGCTGCGCCAGATTCTGCGCCTGCAAAAGCAGAAGCCCGGCACGGTGAGCGTGGTCATTTCCGATTTCATCTACGGCCCCAACGACCCGCGCCAGGTATTTCGGGTGAAGACCGACGTGAAAGACGCCCTGCGCGCCGGCGCCGACCCCTCGCAGCTGGCTGTATCGGTTTTCGCCAGTGTGTCAACGTTCAGCGACAAGTTTTTCCCCGGCAACCGCACCGCGCCGCAAGTGCTGAAAAACGCCCGCCTGCCCTACTACATCTGGGTGCTGGGCGCGCCGGAGTTGGTGCAGCAGGTGAACAATAACTTATTGAGCCGGCTCGACGGTCAGCCGCAGGCCCACTTTAACCTGCGCTACGCCGCCCCGACCTACGGCGTCGTGACCGGCTACCAGGCCCAGGGCCAGTGGTACGCCGAGCCTGGGCCGGAAGGCGGCAAAGCCTCGGGAGTGAGCTTCACCGAACTGTCGAAAAAAGCGCCGGCGCAGTTCACGGTAGGTTTCGATTTAAAGAGCTTACCGCTGGCGGCGCAACAAAATTTTAAGGCGCCGCAACTGCAGCTCGACCCGGCCAACACCGATGCGCAGCTGGTGAAGACCTGGGCGGCAACAGCCGGGCCGGCCGTACCCCCTGCTGGCCGGGCCTACTCGCACTTTGCGCAAGTGGGAATCAGCCGCTTACCGGGCAGCAAGCCGCAAACCCTGCGTTTCACGCTGGCCCCGCCCATGCCTACCTGGGTGGCCGGCTACTCCACCACCAACGACAGCGGCATTGCCGCGCAGGGCCCCAAAACCTTCCTGCTGACCGACGTGCTGAGCGGCGTGCGCGACTACTTTGCGGCCCAGCCAACAGCAAATGCCCCGGTTTTTGCAGTGCCCGTTCAGGTGCGCATGGACTGACCCCCTGCTGGCTTCGCTAAACGCAGGAGTGCGGCTGTCTGGTAAGCGTCCAGCAGGGGGTCGGGTACCTGCCAGGCAGTCCTCGAACGTGGCCAGCCCCAAGCCCCAACTATTAATCTGTCATTCGTAGTAATTCGTAATTCCCTTTTCCATGCTGCAGAAGTTCTTTTCCGGCCTCTACGAAATTTTCCTGGGCAACCCCGACCCGGCCAGCTTGATTCCGGTGTACCGGCAAAGCATTTTCCCCGGCGTGGGCCTAAGCACCTTGTTTCTGGCGCTGGCCATGGCGCTGCTGTTCTACGTGGTGCTGAACCGGGTACTGACAACATCCTGGTTTAAGACCCGGCACTGGGTCATGGTACTGCTGCTGACGGCCATTCTGGGCGCCACCATTGCCTGGCAGCAGGCCGCCAGCGCCGTCGGCGACCAGCTGGCCCAGACCGGCGAGGAGCTGACCACCGGCCAGGCCGCCACGCTCAAACGCTACCTCTGGGGCTTTTCGGCCACTAATGCCCTGGTAGCGGTGCTGTTCTACGTGCTGCTTTCCCTCGCCGTGAAAAGCCTGTCGGTGAGTGCCCGCACCACGCCGCTGCGCTGGCCTAACTAGGGCTTTAGAACTCAAAAAAGGCGGTCATGCTGAGCTTGTCGAAGCATCTCTACCGCTGACTAAATTAAATCGTTCGACGATGCGGTAGAGATGCTTCGACAAGCTCAGCA
>CAXUEM010000038.1:13641-14901 GCA_964249885.1 uncultured Hymenobacter sp.
AAAAAAAAAAAACCGGGGCCGCCGTGGGGTACCCTTGCGGCGCAGGGCACGCCGAATCACCGCCTTTTGAATTTGCTTTCCTCGCAAAAAATCAGCCTATGGCAACCTTATATGTTTTCGGCATTGGCGGCACCGGCGCCCGCGTTATCCGCTCGCTCACCATGCTGCTGGCGGCGGGCGTCGAGATGCAGAACTGCGACCGGGTCGTGCCCATTATCATCGACCCTGATGCGCTGAACGGCGACAAGCAGCGCACCATCGAGCTGCTCAAAACCTACCAGCGCCTGCGCGCCCAGATGCAGCCTGCTCCCGGTCCGGGCCAGTTTTTCCACACCGAAGTGGCCACGCTGGCCTCGCTGGCCAGCACCAGCGGGCAGGTGCGCGACCCGCGGGTGAAGGAGACGTTTGAGTACAACTTCTCGGGCATGGACGAACCGCTGCGCGACTACCTGCACTACCACGCCCTTCCCGTCGAAAGCCGTCATCTGGTGGATTTGCTGTTCGACCGGAAGAATCTGGATGAGAACCTCAAGGTCGGCTTCAAGGGCAGCCCCAACGTGGGCAGCGTGGTACTAAATCAGCTTTCCACCTCGCCGGAAATCGACTTTTTCGCCAACGGCTTTGGTCCCGACGACCGGGTGTTTTTCATTTCCAGCATCTTCGGCGGCACGGGCGCGGCGGGCTTCCCGCTGCTGCTCAAAAACCTGCGCAACCCCGCCGGCAAGCTGCCCAA
The DNA here is from genome assembly GCA_964249885.1 of uncultured Hymenobacter sp. Lineage (GTDB taxonomy): Bacteria > Bacteroidota > Bacteroidia > Cytophagales > Hymenobacteraceae > Hymenobacter. The sequence continues at coordinate 14,375 of CAXUEM010000038.1, forward strand.
GCAGGACCGCCTGAACGCCGCCCCCATGGGCGCGCTAACGGTGCTGCCCTACTTCGATTTGAAGAGCGACGAAACCAGTTCCATAGACTCGAACACGTTCATCACCAAAACCAAGGCCGCGCTGGCCTACTACCAGCGCAACCTGCCGGGCCTGAACTCGCTCTATTACGTGGGCGACCAAGCCAAAAAGCAGCAGGAAAACCGCGAAGGCGGCGGCCAGCAGCGCAACGATGCGCACTTCGTGGAAGTAGTCGGCGCCCTGGCCGTGTTCGACTTTATGCGCCAGCCGGCCGCCGTGCTCATGCAGGAATCGCACTTCTACGAGTACGGCCTGGAGCGCGACGACCAGGACGTGACCTTCCAGAGCTTCGACCCCGGCCAGACCAAGCCGCTGATAGGCCAGGCGCTCACGGAGTTTCAGTTTTTCGCCACTTGGCTGGAGCACCACTTCCCCGAAACCGACGACGCGGTGTACGCCAAGAACATCGGCCTGAAAAACGCCTGGCAAATCGCGCCCTTCTACCGCG
>CAXUEM010000038.1:15014-15224 GCA_964249885.1 uncultured Hymenobacter sp.
AAGATTGTCATCGGCCAGGAAGTCAAAAAAGGGCTGTTCAGCTCCGACGCCATCAGCCGCAGCTACGTGCGCGAGCGGCTGGACAAGCAGATGCGCAAAGTGACGGACGCCGAGGCGCCGGGCGAGTTTATCCGGACGTTCAGCGATGTGATGCACAACGTGGTGACGGAGAAGGTACCGGGGTTTTAAGTAAGGGTGTACCCCCTGCTG
>CAXUEM010000039.1:0-494 GCA_964249885.1 uncultured Hymenobacter sp.
ACTCGGAACCGCCCACACGTCCTATGGACTCGTGGGCGGTCAGCTTGTTTTATGGCCGGACCATGCGGCGGCGCCCGCGGGCGTTGTGGCCGTGAACGGGCGGGCAAGGACCGATAAGCCGCCGGGCAACGCCCGCGCATTCGCTCTCGGCGCAGCTTCATCCGGCGCGCCGAGCGCAGTAGATAGGGCCGCGCCGGCTGTCAGGTCAGTAGCTACGGCAACGCGCCCTGCCGGCGGGGTAACTGCCACGCCTACAGCAGACGGCGCTACCGCTGCGGTCACGGCAAATCGAGCCCGGACAACTCCTGACGGCAATGGTACTAGGTACAATATCGCCCGCACCAACAAATCGGCCGCTAAACAGCCCCTTGCCCGCTTAGCAACTCCTGGCAATGGGCGGCCTGCTGCCCAGTTGCAGCCGGCCAGCGTTACCCCGCCTGGTAGTGTCCCCACATCAGTAAAACAGACCAACTCCGGGGCCAAAACCCTTGAAA
>CAXUEM010000039.1:554-2346 GCA_964249885.1 uncultured Hymenobacter sp.
CGACTAAGGCTACCCTCCCGAAGCGTAACCCACTTACGCGACCACTCAGCAAGGCCCTGAACCCGGCGGCAACTACCACCTTGCCACCGGGCGCGCAACTACAGGCGCGGGCTACGAAACGGCGCCAAACCGCCGCGCCGCGGCCCTATTCCGCTGCGCCACCCCCTGCTGGCCGCCAGCCGCGAGCCGGGCAGCCCGCTTCGGTTCGGGGTCCGCTGGCTTCCCTGCCGGCCCGAGCTGTTGCCCTAAGGACCGAGCAGGTTTCAGCGTCAGCCTTGCCCGTGGTAGCAATGCCGGAAGCGTTGCGCACCGCCCTCCGTCCGCCCCAGCTGGCCGGGGCGGCTTCGCGGCCTGATTCGACGACAAAACCCTCCCGCTCCCTGACCGAGCGGCTGCGCGGCGGCTACCTGCACGGTGAGGCTTGGCTGGGCGAGAGCCTGCCGCTCAACGCGGCCGTCAAGGTGGGCGTCCCGCGCCTGTACCTGGCGCTAGGAGCCGCCGCTGACCCCTTCGGTCGCGGCACGGACTACGCCTGGGGCGTGGGTCTCGGCACCGTTGGCCGGGCTCGGGGGCGCTTCACGCCCAGTCTGGACCTGATGCAGTGGTTTGTAAGGAGCGACCCGCAGGGGCCACCCAGCCGGCTGACTCAGCTGCGCCCCCTGCTGGGCTGGCAGCTGAAAGAGGGCGGCCGCTGGCAGCTCGTGGGCGGGCCGACGCTCAACCTGGCCACCATGCGCCGCGAGCCAGGCCGCCGCCCCCCCCGCTGGGACCTGGGCCAGAACCAGTGGCTCTGGCTGGACACGCAGGAGCCCCGGTCAATGCTTCGCCTCTGGCCCGGCGTGCAGTTGGGCCTGCGGTTTTAGGGCGGACCCGCTTGACAGGTGTTACAAACAGACAGTTAAGCGCGTAGCCTACTTGCTTGGCAGCAGGCTACGCTTTGCAGCAAACCAAAAAGGGCGTCCGGCAACTTGCCGGACGCCCTTTTTTCTGTACCTGCCCTGCTGGCTAGGGGGCGGTAACAGGCGCGGTGGTGTTCACGCTGATGCAGCCCAGCTCCACCACGGGGCCGGCGGTGCAGGTGCTCTGGCTGGCGCCGCGCTTTTTGACGGAGTAGCCGACCAGCACTTTGTCGCCAGCCTTGGCGGCGTAGTTGGTCCAGGTAGCGCCGGTGGGGATGACGTAGGTGCTGTCGGCTAGTTGCAGGGCTAGGCCGCAGCCGGTGGTGGCGCTCAGGTCGACCACCGTGGCGGCGGTGTCGCAGGTGCCGCCTTTAGGGCTGCAGCCGTCTTTGTCGTCTTTGCTGCCGAGTTCCAGGCAGCCGGTGAGCAGGGTGCCGGCGCTCAGCGCCAGGATGGTTAGTGCGGTCGAGAACCGGCGCTGGGAAGGAAAACGCTTCATACTAAAAGGGTTGAAAAGGGTGAAATGAAAAAAAGTGAAAACAGATGAATTAAAAGTCTAATTAACAGGCAAATGCAGCGTAATAAGCCGCGCCCTCCGGGGCCGGCCCAGCAGGGGGTCAGGGCATGACTTCCAGCCAGCCCTTGAAGCGGCGGCCATCGGTGAAGGTGACGAGGTAGTAGTAGATGCCGCCCACGCCGGCCCCCGCCCAGCGGAAGCTGCGCTCCGGCGACTGGTACACCTGCTGGCCCCAGCGCGAGAAGATTTTAACTTCGGCGAACTGGCGCTCGCAGAAGTCGGGCGGCAGCGTCTGGTCCAGGGTAAAAGCTTCGTTCAGGCCGTCGCCGTTGGGCGTGATGATGTTGGGCGGCCGGAAGGCTAGCGAGTCGGCGGG
>CAXUEM010000039.1:2571-13709 GCA_964249885.1 uncultured Hymenobacter sp.
ATCCACGACCACGCCGCTGTCGCGGGCGGTGGCCGGGCCGCAGACCGGCAGCCACTCGAAGGTGGCGCTGGCCCGGCCGGTGCCGTTCTGGGCGCTGAATCGCATGCCCGCCGCGGCCAGGTCCACGCCGCCCCTGCCGGTGGCCGTCAGGGTCAGCGCGTTAGGGGCCGTATCGGTGCCCAGCAGGGTAGCCGAATAGGGCTGGCCCAGCCTCACGCGCACCACGGCGGGCACGGCGGCAGCTTCCGGCGCGGGGGCAGGCGGAAAAGAGGTCGTGAGCACCGGCGTGGTCACGGCCGGCGGCGCGGCCATGAAGGCTACCTGAATAGTGTCGCGCCGGGGCAGCGGGCAGCCATTGTCGGACACCAGCACATTCACCAGGTATACTTTGCCCTGGGTGTCGGCGCAGGCCGGAAAGCAGAGCGTGGCCGTCAGCGTGTCGCGGGCCCCGACCGTGCCGCCGGTGCTGGTAGTAAAACTAGGCGCGGTGGCCGCGTCAGTGAAATTGACGGGCTGGGCGGTGAGCGTGAGCGTCGAGCTGGGGTCAGGGTCGGCGTAGCGGATGGTCAGGCAGCGGTCGGCGCCGGGTTGCAGGCGCACCGTGTCGCGCCCGGCCTGGTAGCGGCGCCCGCCGGCCTGCACGGCCACGGTGGGCGCGTTGTTGGTCGGGCAGTTGAGCACGTAGAGCTGGAAATCGCGCCGCGTCTCGCCGATTTTCACGCCCCGCCGAAACTCCGAGCAGCGCACCCCGAACACGAACAGGCCCAGCTGGTTGGGGCGCACCGTGAGGCGGCCCGTGCGGGCATCCACGCCCAGCGCCGGCGCGCCCGGTATCTGGTTGGCCGGGCCCAGCCCGGTGGTCCAGGTGACGGGGGCGTAGGGAGCAGCGGCGGGCGCTGGGGTGTTGTTGGTCGCCGTCGAGTGGCCCCGCAGCGGCGTTACCATGTCATAAGCCAGCGAGTCGCCATCCGCGTCCTGCCCGCCGAAGTCGTAGTAGAACAGCGTGTTCAGGCAGGCATAGTCGCCCAAGGCCGGAAAGATGCGCGGCGTGGAATCCCGAAAGGTTACGCCGCCCCGCACCACGGCCGGAAACTCCAGGTAGAAGGTCTGTCCTGCCCCGCCGGGGTTGGTGATGTTGCTGATGGCTAGGTTGCGGCAGCAGCGCTCCACGGCCACGTAGTAGCCGCTGGCACTGGTGTACGTCGCGGCGTCGAGGGTGATGTCGCGGCTGTACACGAGCTTGCGGGTGCTCAGCGAGCCGGTGGCGCAAGCGGGATTCGAGTAGGAGACAAAGGTGTTGCTGGTGAGCGGCAGCACCAGGCTGGTGAGTTGCCGGTTTGTGGCCTTATCAAAAATGCCGGCCATCATCGAAGCGTCCAGCGCTGCCATGTTGCCGTTGACGGCGTCGAAGTACAAGGTCAGGGTCAGGGCGTAGGTGCTGCCTGACTTGTACTGCAGGTCCATCTCGCCCCCCACCAGGTGAGTGGCGCCGGCCGGGCCGGCCAGCAGCACCAGCAGCAGGCCACCCAGCACCGCCCAGACCCGGCGCGGTGCGAGGGGGAGCGAAAGCACCCGGAAGCGGAAGAAGTTGGTTGAAAACACGGCTGATTAATCTTTGGGGGCGGCCACTGCTCAATGAGTTGCTGACTTTTTCGGGCTTTGTACTACCAGCCGGCCCGCGCTGCCCCAGCTTGCGGCGAGGTCCAGCCGGCCAGGTAGCGGGTTGCTTCGCGCGCCGAGAGCTTCCCCGGGCGAGGCTCCCAGTTGGGCGCCTGCTTTTCCAGCCGCCATTCCGGGCTGGCCAGCAGCTCCTCGTATATGGACTGCTGCCGTTCCAGCGCGTCGTTCCAGCTCTGAGCCGCGGAGGACATTTTCATGCCGGAGCCAGCGGGGTGAATTGCTCTCCCAGCATCAGGCACCTGATGGCTGAGCACCTGCACCTGGGGCAGTCGGGCAAAGCCGTCACCTGCCTTGGTCGGGCAGGTCGTATAGTCGGCTACGAGCACGCGGTTGGCCGTCAGGCCTACCCCCTGCTGGCCCGCTCTCCGCAGGGACACGACCCAGTAGATAGCACTGCCCGGCAGCCGCCGGAAAGTCGCGGCACTGCGCAGCAGCCGCAGGCTGCCTTGCTGGCCGGTAAGCAGATAGTCAGGGAGATAAGCAATGCGCATAGTGATTCTGCGTCGGCGATGAAGCCCACAAAAGCGGCGTTCCCAATTCAGAGTGTAATGCGGCTGGCGGCCGGTTCAGGTATAAGAGTCAGAGCGGCCTTTCTACCCCTACGCGCACGGAGACTTTATTTTTTCAGAGCGAGTTATTTTCTATAAACCACTTACTTTCAACTACAAAAATTGAGCAACCTAATTGATGTTGCCGCCCACGGGCAGGCCGCTGGGCACGCTGGCGGGCACGGTGCGGTCGTAGCTGGCGGCCGTGAGCGAGTTCAGAAAGGCGATGATGGCGTCGCGGTCCGTCACGCGGTCCGGGAATAGGGGTCGCGCTGGCTCACGGGCACGTGCGGGTTAGACGAAGGTGCTTGGCCGCGGCCAGGGTTGTAGAAGTTGAGTACGGCCTGCAGGTTGGGCAGCGTGCCGCTGTGCATGTAGGGCGCCGTCAGGGCCACGTTGCGCAGGCTGGGCGTGCGGAAGGCGTAGGTGCCGTTGGCCCCGGAGTCAGAAATAGCGTTTTTGGCATTATCGGCCACGCCGAGCACGTGCAGCTGCTGGTCGCTGAGCATCGGGCCGCTGTGGCACTTGGCGCAGCCGTTGCTCACAAAGGCATTCAGGCCCCGCACCTGCTGAGCGCTCAGAGCCGTTTGGCGCCCCCCATGTAGTCATCGAACGGCGAATCGGTGGCCAGCAGGGTGCGCTCGAAGCAGGCCAGGGCCTTGCCCATGTTGGTGGCCGTGACGGGCGCGCTGGCTTCAGGGAAAGCGGCTCCAAACAGCGGCGCGTAGGCCGGAATCCGGCGCAGCCGCCGCACCACCGAATCCAGGGCCACCCCTTCCGCATACTGGTGGCCGCGCATTTCCTCCAGCGTGGCGACGGGCATTAAAGACTGGGTTTCCAGCGACTGCGCCCGGTTGTCCCAGAACATGGGAGCTAGCGCCGGGTCGAGGGTGCCCGCAGCCGTGAGGCCATCTAAGGCGGTGTTGAGGACGGTCGAGGTGTTGCGCTGTCCAAAGGGAATGGTATTGGGGCTGCGGAAGCGGCGCGCGCGGCCCAGCCCCTGCCCGTTTTCGCCAATGGCCAGCTCCAGCCCATCAGCATAGCTGTTGGCGGGGTGATGACAGCTGGCGCAGCTCACGTCCTTGCCGCCGGAGAACACCGGGTCCCAGAACAGGGCGCGGCCCAGCGCAATTTTGGCCGGGCTGCCGGGGTTGTCGGCCGGCGCCGGAGCCGTTAGTGGCAGAGCAGCGAGGTCACCCGTTCCCGGCGCTTCCGTTTCTTTCTGACAGGATGCAGCCCCAATCAGCAAGGCTGCCGCCGCCGCCATGGCATTTAATCGAAAAGTGTAAGAAACATGGGCAGCTTATAAGAGGCGCAGTAAATGTTTGCTACCAGGTGGCAGGCAGTTGCATCCGTCGTTCGTGTCGCTCTATGCTAAGAGCCCACCGTTTTGCAGCTACCCATCTTGCTGATAGGATACATAAGTCTAAGACTACCCCCACGCGCTTTCGCCTGGACCTGGCATTTTTGTATTCAACAGTCGAAGCCCGGTGCTCACCGAGGCCACCTAACTCGCCCGAAGCGCCGCACTGCTATGGCACTGCTATAGCCTCACTAACTGCCTACACCTTGCCCATGGGCATTCAGGCGCAGACGGAAAGTGGCCCACCAAATGATAAATTCCGTTTCGCCGGATGCGGCAAAATGCAGGCACTCACTCCTGTTCAGCGTAAGAGTCTACCTATCCAATTATTTAGCTTTAGCCTTCGGCTTGGCTTCGCGCAGCCCCACCATTGTTAGGAATAGCCCGCCGGGGTTGGTGGTGGCTTTGGTCTTGCCCGTTTTCAGGTTGTAGCAGAACTTGAACAACTCGTCCAGCATTCCGGCCTCGCCAAGTATCTGCTCTACCAGCCGCGGCTCCCGGATTTCCAGCTCGGCCAGGCGCTGGCGGCCCGACTGCTGCCGGGCATCGTCAGCACTCTGCTCAAAGGGCAGCGGCAGCTGCTGGGGCTGCTGCTGGCTGATAAGGAAGCGGATGCTCTCGAACGAGCGGCCTTTCTTAATCAGCTCGTAGTCGATGTGCAGGTCAGTGTGCTGGTTAATCTGCTTGACCGCCACATCAAGCACGAACTTCTGGAACATGGACACCTTGCTGTACTGCTCTGCCTTAATGCCCCTGGGGTCCTTCAGCGCCAGCATCACTTTCAGGTCGTGCAGCGTGAAGGTGCGCGTCTCCGACTTGTCTTTCCACTGCGAGGCAATCTGGTAGATGCGCTTGGCATACTTGCTACTAATGAAAAGAAAGGTTTTATAAGCCAGTTTTGGAAAACGTCCTGCTTAGGGTTTCAGCTGGGTCTGAAAGCCGAGCAGCCCCATCCTATTCAGTGAGCTTACATGATGAGGGCTCAAAAGGAAAGATTTAGTAAGCCCGCACGCCCCTCCCCTACCCCTGCTCGGAGGGCAGTCCATGTCCGAGGTAGTAGAGAATGGCCTCGTCTGCCATCTGCTTTATGTACACGCGCCGGCCGCGTAGCGTCTCCTCCCGCACGTAAGGCAAGGCGCCCAACTGTGCAAGCGGATAAGCGAAGGAGGCAGGAAGGTAGTAACCGCCTGTTTTCGAGCACTGCTGCCCCTCATAGTTCAAGTTATAAAATAGCATTTATCGTTGTCAGCTCGCGTAGACGCTTGGTTTGGTGCTGGAGCATCGTATTCGCCTTTCATTAGAACAATCGATAATTCAGTTAAAGGTTTAATATTCAGTCAGATATTATAGTAAATAATAGCACAAAACCCATTCAAACCTCACAGGTTTGTGCTATTATTTACCCCTATAAATGTGTTAGGGAGTAAGGTATTTGCTGTCTTATTTTTTATACTTATCCGATTTTATACTTCTTAGCTATATGCTTAAATAGTGCCTTCTCGGTTTTGAATGCGCATGTACTCTATAGGAATTATAACACTACCGCGCCCCGGCAGATACCCTATCCTTAAGAAGCCAGATAACCAACAGACCCTTACTCCTTACCAGCCCGCCAGCGCCATCAGTTTATTCGGAGCATTTTTATACTCACTATTCGGGTCTTAGCCAAGCCGAAAACAAGATATTTCCCCTAGGGGTAGCGAATTTTTATCAGCACGCTGCTCACTACTTGCGGGTCAGGCGTTTGAGAGTCTTAGCTGCGACCTTAGGTGGAAGCGCCTGCTTGGCCTCCGGCTTGTCGGCCAGATAGGCTACTATGGCCTCATGCAAAATCTCATGCAGTTCCATATGTGCCCAGTACTCATACTGCCGCAGTTCCCGATACACATCCGGCTTTAATTGATTTGTGAACACTACGCGGCTCACTTGCGTGGCTGACGAGGCTGATGCAGTCTCCTCTTCTACTGGGGCAGGCGGCGGCACAGCGGCCGTCCCCGGCTCCATTCCGTAAATTAACTCATCGGCACTTGCCGCCACGCGGGGGCGGGTACCAGTCATTGAGGGTTTAGCCATAGGATAGATTAGGTAAGGCGGGCCAAAATTTCGTCGGTAAGGTTTCGGTAGTCGGCGGCGCCGTTGGAATTCGGGGCCCAGTTGTAAATGGGCTGCTGCATGCTTTGAGCCTCATCGAGCGAGACGTTCTCGCGGATAGTCTGCTTCATAATCAAGGCCTCCAGGGCGGGGTCGCTCTGCAGGTCACGGGCATACTGATGGTGCAGGGCTTTGCGGTAGGTGGGCGAGTATTTGGTAAAAAATATTCCCCCAATTCGCAGTCGCGGGTTAAAGTTGCGCTTGAGCCGGGCTACCATTTCGATGAGCGCCGTCATGCCTTCGCTGCCAAATAGGTTAGGCTGCAGAGGAATGAAAACGGCTTCACTGGCCACGAGTGCGGAGACCGTGAGTGGTCCTAAATTAGGAGCCGTGTCAATGACGACGTACTCGAAGCGGCCTTCCAGACTTTCGAGCTGCTGGCGAAAGAAGAACTGGTAGTCCGGCGCGTTGCCGAAGCCTTTTTCCTGCTGGGCCATCAGGCGGGCGGAACGTATCATGCTCAGCGTGGGAGTCACGGCGTGAGCGAGGCTGCCGAGCGTGGGATTCCCCTCCCCTTCCGTGAGCGCGTAACCCAGATGCGGTAATTCGGCTGGTAAGCCCGAGGCAGTGCTGGCATTGGCCTGCGGGTCCGCGTCGATAAAGAGCACGGTCTTGCTCAGGTCGGCCAAGCGGTGGGCTACGGCCAGCGCTGAAGTCGTCTTGCCGACGCCGCCTTTGTTGTTGGCAAATGTTAGGATGCGCATAAGAAAGGGCGAAAATCTATGATTCTCCGACAAACATACGATTGCCAGGCAACATTGCAATACAAAAACATCAGCAACATTAAAATACTAGCCGTACCGAAATACTCGCATGCTTGCAATACTGCAATACAGTAACACTAAACTTCACACAATTTATCAATGATTTCCGCATTCTATTGTTAGTGCTACTATTGTTTAAATGGATTATCATACGCTGGGCCCAACATGCTAACCATGCAGCCACATTGCAATACGTCTTGCAGTATTTATTAATAACGGAAAACTTAGGACCCGTCAGTATCCGTTTTGCAACACCGCAACATAAGCATAGTTGCAACACGGCAATACAAGCGTGATTGCAATACGGAAACATTGCAAGGCAAAAGGTCAGCCTTATCATTTTCCTATTTCAGGTCACTCTGTGAGCAGAGATACCAGGGAGGTTAAGCCACCAATAAGCCCCATCGCGTCAACATAGACTTCTAGCATTTCTAAGTCTTCTTCCGCTAGCCCAACCAATCCAGCTTGGCGACTGACTATAGTGGATAGCAACGCCGTGGAGACTCATGTAAATACTCTCCGTGATGCAGTGCATGCCCGCGCTAAGCTCACTCTAAAGTTTCTCTGCACCAGGGCTCCGATTCACGTGTCCGTATTTCGACTAAACAGCAGCTAGCTGTGCACCACGCGCTGCATCGTCACCTGCTATCGCCGGCGGTAAACACTAACTGAGCCCCAGCCGAAGCCATAGCAATTGCGGCTGCCGAGCCTGTGGCGAAGAGGCAAATGTCATCTTCAAGCAAATAAGCTCTCTGTCGGCCGCGCACGCTTTGATACCAGTGTCTTATTCACCCCGGCAGCGTTGCAGGAAGGCCCATAAAAAGGCCTGTTTTGGCCGCGTCACGCAAAGGGCTAGTCGGCCTCGCAATATCGACACGCCTGCTCCCTGACTTGCCGGAAAAGAGGCGGCTGAGTCAGCAACCTTGTTTTAGAAGGCGGGAAGGGCTGCTAGGCTGCTGATTCGTAACTTAAGCCAGCTTCCAGGCTATTCCCAGCTGCCTCAAACAAGGCACCCCAGCAGCCGGGGTAGGGGAGGGGCTACCTGAAGCGTGCTTAGCTTTTCAAGGCCGGATACAAGCCCGGAAACTCGGTTTTCAGCAGGTTGATGGTGCCGCCGCCCACGTTGTCGAGCACTTTGTTGCCCATCTCGAAGTCCCGCAGCAGCGGATAAGTGACTTTCATGAGCTTGGCTATCTTGGCCTCGTCGTCACCAATGAAGCCCAGCACCTGCTCAATTTGCGCGGCCGTGATTTTCAGCTTCTGCAGGCGGGTGACGATGCGCTGATGCATGGTGGGCAGCTCCGCCGCCAGGGCCAGACTCATCTGCTTATCGGCGCCCTTGCCTTTGGCCGGGCGGGCTGCGGGCGCGATTTCCAGCGGCCGCGGCTCTAAGTCGGGGTTGGGCTTGGGAATCAGAAAGCGGATGGCGTGCACGCGCTTGCCTTCCTTGAGCGGCTCGTAGGTAACCATCCAATCGAGCGAGTGCAGCTCCCGCAGGGCCGGCTCCAGCACGTAGCGCTTGAAATCGTAGAAGAGGGTGTAGGTAACGTCGTTGTCGTCGCCGAGCACCTGCTTGCGCAGCGTATCGAAGGGCACTTCCCACTGGCCGACATCATCCCAGGACTTGAGCAGCCAGTACAGGCGGTGCGCGTGCGCCGAGCGTAGGGTGAGCAGCGTCTCAATCTCGACGTTGGTGTAGTGCTCAGCCAGCTGGAGCAGAAACGGCTTAATCTCTGGGGCAAAGTTGCCCGTCAGCAGGCCCGTGCCCTCGTTGATGTCGATGTAGCTGATGATAGAATAGGCCGTGAACCGCTTTTTTTTGCCGGTCTCTGACTCAATACTGACGACCTTCGACATCAGGCTCTTGCAGGAGTCCCGGATGTTTTCGTAGACGCTGCCGCCCTTCTTCTGGGTCAGCACCCGGCTCAGGGGAATCACAATGCCGGGCAGCTCGGTCTGGCCCTGATGAATACAGCCGAGGGCCAGGGCGAAAATCCGCGCCTCAATGTGCGTGAGCTTGAGCGGCGCCCGCACCAGGGCGTTGGCTTGGTAGGCGCGGGGGTACTCGGGGAGGACGGGCTGCATGAGAGGAAGCGGCTAGAGGTCAGGCAAATGTAGTAATTGCTGCGTGAATTGCAAATTATTGTCACGCAGCTTGGTTGCCAGCCATAGTGCCAAGCCCTGTTTGGGCTCATGGTGCCGTTTTTCACGCAGATGGTGCCGTTTTTCACGTCGCAGAGTGCCGTTTTTCACGCAGCAAATGCTTATAATTCAGTGATAATCAAATAGTTACGGCGCCTAGAAGAAAGAAGAAAAGGAAGAGTTAATGAAAACAGAAGAGTTTTCGGCTTTTTTCTTCGGCTTTTTCCTCGCTGACTGGGTATATTAAACACCTGATTTGCGGGGGCACACCGAATGGCTTAAAGGCTGTAAAACTGTTTTAAGCTCGTACCAAGGCGCTTTCAGTAAGCTTTTAAGGGTCTCAGCCTCGGGGAGGGAGGCGCGAGGTGGCGGGGATGAAAATCTCTCTGAGCAACTGCGTGAAAAATGGCACTCTTGTTTCCGGGGTGCCAGTGCCATTTAACTGCCAAATCTTTCCATCTGCGTGAAAAATGGCACTAGTCCAGAGGGTCTCGTGAGGTCGGTCATCTGACAGCTCGTGAATGCTGTTGCGCTCCACACAATAATCCGGGTCCTGCGTTTGCTCACGGCTAGGGCGCGCACCTCGTTATGGCCCGTGCCGTAGTCACCCCGCCAGGCCCGCGACCAGCTAACATGCGGGTGCAGCTTGGCGAGAACTTTCAAAGAATTGCGTGCATAGAACGCGGCATAAGGCCGCATAAGCTTGTCAAATCAGGATTGCGGGAGAAAGACTGGTCGCCTTCGGCCAACACACTACCCTCACGCAGAGCAACGGCTGAGCCGACTGGATTTTGGGGCCGACGCAACGCTTGGCTACTAGGGGTCCTCTCAGGAAACGGAAAATATAGCACGTTAAGGCCTGAAAAGGGGTCGTAAGGGCTGAAATTTACCCGCCGCGCGTTTCGTGCGCCACGAGTAGTCTCCCGTCAGGTTGATGTGCTCCCAGCCCAGCGGCGACAAATAAGGCAACAGCGCTTCATCCGCCGGCTGACCGTGGGCAGCTAAGGCCTGCACGGCGCGCTGCAAATACACCGTGTTCCAGAGCACAATAGCGGCGGTGAGCAGATTTAAGCCACTGGCCCGGTAGCGCTGATGCTCAAAGCCCCGGTCCCGAATTTCTTCAAGACGATGAAAGAAGACCGCCCGAGCCAGGGCATTGCGGGCTTCGCCCTTGTTGAGCCCGACCTGGACGCGGCGGCGCAACTCAAGGCTTTGCAGCCAGTCCAAAATGAATAGACTCCGTTCCAGCCGTCCCAATTCACGCAGGGCCAGGGCCAAACCATTCTGCCGCGGGTAGCTACCAAGCTTGCGCAGCATGAGCGAGGCCGTCACGGTACCCTGCTTGATGGACGTGGCCAGGCGTAAAATCTCCTCCCAGTGGGCCAGGATATGCCGGACGTTGAGCGTCCCGCCCAGCAGGGGTTGCAGCGCATCATACGCCAGGGAGGCCGGCGGCAGGTACAGCTTTGTATCGCTCAGGTCACGGATGCGCGGCGCGAAGCGGTAACTCAGAGCGATAACTCAGCAGCGGCATGAGGCCGAAGAGGTGGTCGGTGAAGCCGGCCGTGTCGGTGTAGTGCTCGGCGATGCGCAATTCGGATTCGTGGTAAAGCAAGCCGTCCAGCACGTAGGTCGCATCGCGTACCCCGGCGTTAAGGAGCTGGCTGCTGAACGGGGCATACTGGTCGGATACGTGGGTGTAAAATTGCCGCCCTGATTCGGTGCCATACTTGGGGTTGACGTGGCCCGTGCTGCTGGCCCGCCCGCCGGCCCGAAAACGCTGCCCATCCGACGAGGAGGTGGTGCCGTCGCCCCAATGGGCGGCGAATGGGTGCCAAAGTATGCGCATTGACCAACTCGGCCAGGGCCCGCGAATACGTCTCGTCGCGGATGTGCCAGGCCTGGCCTTGGTTAAAAGTTTGGTCCAAAAGTTACATGGCCGCCTAGGTGCCACTCGGGGCTTCCCACTCCACGGTGAGCAAAGCACCTGAGTCAAAGTGCAGGGCTTCGCTGAGTGCTTCGTCTGTACAGCACACAATCACGTTTTGCCCCAGCCGGTCAGCCCTTTCTAGCGGCTGACGAGTACCCGCTGGGTGAGCGCCTCGCTTTCGGTCCACAGGTCTGCCCACAGGTTGGGACGGCGCGACAACTCGGACGAGGGCGTGAGCCGCGCTTCCTCGTAGTAGCCCCCCGTGCGCCCCCGCATCGCCGGGTCGGCGGCCAGCCGGGCCAGGTAGCGGCCCGACGCGGCCGGCGCGTTCACGCCAGGAAAGAGCCGCAGTGCGGGCAGCACGTGGTGCCAGACCCAGCGCACGCCCGCCCCGTTGGCCCGGGCCAGGCCGGTGCCGGGCATGAGCCCCGGGTCGAACGCGTTGACCGTGACGGCCGCGCCGGCGGCCCGCAACCGGCGGTCCAACTCGTAAGCGAACAGCAGGTTGCACAGCTTGGAGGCCACGTAGCGGAACTGGTTGGCGGCGGCGCTAGCCGGCT
>CAXUEM010000039.1:13719-15097 GCA_964249885.1 uncultured Hymenobacter sp.
GCCCCGGGCCAGGGCCGCGGCCCCTAAGTATTGCGGGGCCGGCATCCCGAACAGGGCGCTGGTCCACACGCGGGGCGCGTCGAAGTGCGTGCCGCTGCTCACCACCACCACGCGCCCGGTCGGGTTCAGGTGGGGCAACAGTTCCTGGACGAGCAGGAAGTGCCCTAGGTGGTTGACGCCGAAGGTCTGCTCCACGCCGTCCGCCGTCCGGTGCTCGCCTTCGACAAACTGAATGCCGGCGTTGCAGACGATGGTTTGCAAAGGGGGTAGGGAGCCGGCCGCCAGTTCGGCCTGCACGGCCTCGGCCAATGCGTGGACGCTGGCCAGGGACGCTAAATCCAGGGGAAGCACCCGCACGCGGCCCTGGGGGGAGAGCTGCCGGGCCGTGGCCGTAGCGGCGGTCACGGAGCGGCTGGCCCACAGCAGGCGGGCGTCGGGGTACTCGGCCAGCAGCTGGCGGCTACATTCGAGGCCCAGGCCGGTGTGGCCGCCGGTAATCAGGATGGTATGTGGCATGACTGAAAATGAAGGGGTTGAAGGATGCCTCAAAGGTCCGGCGGCCTTTTGGCAACCCCCTGAACATATGGTAAAAAGCGTTTTTGCTAGCTTGGGGGAGGGAGCGTTGCTTTTTACCATATGTTCAGTTCCTGGCGGCGGGGTCACCCGACCTTTGCTGCTCCGTTTCGCCTGGCTGGCCCCGGCCTTTCCCATCACTCGCATGAGCGCTGCCTCCCTCGAAGACTTATTGCTGCACTTCCACCACTTCACGCCCCAGCAACTGCAGTTCATCCGCAGCCAGGCAGTGGAAAAGACCTTCCCCGCCGGCGCGTACTTCTCGGAAGCCGGCCGCGTCGCCCAGGAGGTGGGCTTCATCGTGCAGGGCATTTTTCGCGTCTGCTACTTCGACCGCGAGGGCAACGAAATCACCAAGTACTTCCTGGAGGAAAACAACTTCATCGTGGACCTGCAAAGCTACCAGTACCAGCTGCCCTCGACCGAGTACGTGCAGGCCGTGACCGACGTGCAGGCCCTGGTGTTTTCGGCCCAGGGCTGGCAGCAGCTGGGCCACACCATCGTCGACTGGCCCCGCGTGGAAAGCAACCTCATCACGCGGGCCCTGCTGGAGAAAATCAACCGCCGCAGCCCCCTGGTCAGCACCGCCGCGGCCACGCGCTACGAGCAGTTCCTGGCCACATTCCCGGCCCTGGCCAACCGCATCCCGCTCGCGCAGCTGGCCTCCTACATCGGGGTGACGCCGCAGTCGCTCAGCCGCATCCGCAAAAACATCGGCCGCTCGTCCGCCGAGCCGGAAATGTAGCCGGCGCCAGCTACGGCGTGCGCCGGGGCGCCCCCAACGTATTTTCAACCCCTTATGCAC
>CAXUEM010000040.1:0-13649 GCA_964249885.1 uncultured Hymenobacter sp.
ATCGTGGAAAGCGTGCCCGCGCCGCTGCCAAGCGTCGCCGCCCAAGCCCGGCCGTTGGTCCAGTCCTTCGACAGGTCCTGTCGGGCGGCGGGCGAGAGGTAGCCCGTGTGGCGCTCCGCCCAGCCTTTCAGCTCAGCGGCTACGCCTGGCCCTTGGTTTACTGAGGTGCCCCACGGGCGCTTCCCGTTCTGCTCTAAGCCCAGGTAGTCGGTGAGATTGTCCACGTAGTCGAGAGCGGCGCCGGCTCCCTTCACCGTGTTCACCACCGCGCCGTTGTAGAAGCCGCCCAGCGCGTCGCTCAGCCCGCCCAACCCGTGGGCCTCGTTCCAGGCATTGGCCTGCTCGCCCCGCACGTTGTTGGCAGCGATGTTTTCCTGCTGTATTTTCGCCTCATCAGCAGCCTCGCGCTCCACAATCAACTGCTCCGTTGATGGAAGGGGCAGGCCCGCCTCAATGTACTCGTCGCCGACGACCTTTAATATTGCAGAGCGGGGGGATACTCGCCCGTGCTCCTCCCCGGTTGGTGCAGCCAGGCCCACGGCATTGCCCAGTACGTCCTGAAGTCCAGCAGCAGCCGGCCCCTCAGTTACGTCGGCCGCCTCGGCTACCATGGTCACGTCCGGCTCGGCGGCTACCTGGCCAGTTGCCGGGTCAGGAGCCGTTGAGCCAGCGCCAACAGGCGGCAAAGAATCTTCCGGCTGGGCTTTTTTTTTACCACCCATGTCGAGCACAAACTGGTCAGCCTCCAGTGTGAAGTCCTTATAGCGGGTCCGCAGGTTTTTATGCAGCTCGCGCAGCTTGGGCTCGTCGCCCATGTCCTGCTCAAACTCGTCGAAAGGCACAGTAAAGTCTTTCTCGCGTTTGCGCAAATTCGCCCAGAGGCGCTTCAGCGGTGGCTCCTCGGGGCCTGGGCCACCTTGCTCGGGCACTGTCTGGTCGGGTACTTCCAATTCTGGAGTGTAGGGTGATTCTTCGGGCAGCTGCATAATGAGAAAGGCTAGTACAGGCCGGCGTTTGCGCTGGCCGCTTTAGGTGATGAGGTAGGGCGAGCCGCGGCCGGCTTTGGCTTGGTGGTAGGCGCAGTGGCGCGGGGCGTGTACAACCCGCCAGTAGAGGGTGCCGCCGCGCGCTGGTTTTGAGGCCATGGAGTGGTTTCCCTGTTGAAGTAGTCCAGTTCCTTTTGCATCCGCTGCCGCTGCTTCGCGCCGCGCAGGGTGTAGTTGGTGGCCGCATCGATTGCAATCCGGTCCGAGCCCTGGTATGGCACCAATAGCGTTGCTGGCTGCTCCTCCGCCTGCTTTTGAGCGATGCTGCGCAACGTATCGTCGTTCTTATACCCTGGTTCGCCGGGTATCTGGGTGCGCCCGGCCCGGAGCCGTTGGTAAATCCGGTCAGCATTTCCGCCGACGTTCAGTTTAGAAGGTGTTGCCAGAAAGTGCCACGAGAACTTGAGCTTAGGGTCCCGCTCACGCTCTGCCCGCAGCCAGCTCAGCAGCGGCTGCCGGTCGCCGCGCTCGTAGGCCGCCAACAGCGAGGAGTCGCCAGGCGTGATGACGTTACCGGTGGCTGTGGTCAGATACAGCTGGTTTTTCAGGTAGGCCAATTCCTGGGGAGAGGCGTTGTTTTCAACGATTTCTGCCGGTTGCCCATCCTGCAGCACGATGTAGCGCCGGTGCACTGCGTTCTTGGCGACAAAATCCTCCGTTGAGCCATCGGATTTCTGCCGTTTCAAAGGTGCGCCCGATGCCAGGGCCAGGAAACCACGGGTGCCGCCGGCGCCGCGGCCGCCCATCAGCTCGGGCGCATAGTCTTCGCCACCCGTGACGGTAAACTTTGGCTTGCTGCCGGCAGCCGCCGGCTTGCGCAGCGCGGGCTGATGGGTGATAGTGGTGCTGGTCCGCTCATACGCCTGCTCTGCCAGCAGCTTCTTGAAAAGCTCCATCTTTCGGCCGTCCGGCGACTGCTCCCGCCGCACCGTCTCAGTCTCTTCCATCGTCAGGGGCTCGTACCGGCTCATCTTTTCGAGGGTGGCCGCCAGCTCACGCTGATGGTCAATCTCATAGCTGTCCAGATATTGTTTTTGGAGCGGGTCTCGCAGGAAGTGAGCCAGGCTTTCTGCGGACGCCCAGATGACAGGCAGATTGGTCTTCGTATCCCGTAGTACCTCCCCGGTGGGGGTCAATTCGTAAAAATTGGAACTGGCCGTTCGACGAGTACCACGCCCGCCGGGCAAGGCCTCCACATTGTAGCTCACCTGGTCGGCAGTGGGCTCGGCAGCAGCGAAGGTCTTCATCACCTGCACGCCATTCAGGAATTCGCGGCCGGTGTTCAGAGCCGCATCAGTGGCACGCGGGTCATAGTCGAGTGGGTTTAGGGGCTTGCCGTCAGTCCCGTAGAGGGTCTTGAACAGCCGCTGCCGGGTCTGCTCACGGTCATAGCGCGGGTCGGATGTGACCTTCTGTGTCAGGTCAGCTATGTAGTTGTCGGCCTGCTCCGAAGCAGCGGCCTCCCGGTCGTAGGCGTCGCGTAGCGCTGCTAGTTGAGTCGATTTTTCAGTTTCAGACAGATTGCGGTCCACTGCGATGGCTGTCATCTTATGGTGTGTGTCTTCGGCCCGCTCTTTCAACCGCGGCCGGAAATGCACGCCTCCCTTGGTACTGAGCTGGGAGCGTTGTAAGTACTCTTTGTAGGCCGCCTGCTGGGCCTGCTCGTCGTTCTTGCGCGCTCGTTCCTGCAGAGCCTCGCGCACTTTCTCAGTTTGCTGGAGGTACCGTAACGCTCCTAATCCGGTGTTGTCTCCGAAAACGACCGCGGCCCCGCTGTTCGCAACTCCGCGGGGAACTGTGTTATAATCAGCCGCCATAATATCAGATTGTGCTGTTGTAAAAAGGAATTTGCTTGTGGCTTTAGTTTGCTCCGGAGAAGGGAAATTTTAACCCCCTTCCGAAAGCCCAAGAGCATTGAGCAGCTTGTCTAGGCTCTGATGTAGCACACGGTAGCCCGCCAGCTGGTCGGATGGCATGAGGGCATACAGGTTCGCTAGTTGCTGACACGTGTTCAGCACGGCTACGAAGCGAGTGGCCAGTGCTTCATTGGCCACATCCTGGTTAATTTCCTGCTCTATCTGGTCGATAACCGGCATGGGCACCATTCGACCGCTCTCGTCTGGCCGGTACAGGGGCAGCTCAGCGCCGCCCAAGGCGGCAAACATCTTGCGAGGGACAAATTCGGTTTGGTGTTTCACCGCGAGCGTGAAGAGGTGGAAGTCAGATGGTCCGCTGGTGCCGATATATTCTCCCTGGCTGCTGGGGTGGGCGAAGAACTGAGCTAACTGCTGGTGCAGGCTGTACTCCGCGAGGCGCGTGGGCTCGGTCGTTTCGGTTACTTCCCAGCCCTCGCCCGTGCCGTTGTGGTGCCAGTCGGCGTCCTCGCCGCCGCCGTACTCATTAAGCAGGTGCCGGCGGTTAGCCATCGCGTAGGCGGTCAGGTCGCCGCCGTGTTCGGCGTAGAAGCTGGCCAGCAACTCAGCAGCCTGCTCAATGCACCGATACAATTGGCCCAGTGCATTGCTCAGCACTGTCAGCTCGTAGTACCGCTGGGCCTGTTCGACAATGGACAAGTCAGGCACTTCGCCCTGGGCTTCGGCAGCAAATGCTATCCGGCACGCGCGCATGGATTCGCGCGGGACACTGAATATTTCCTGCGTGTGAAGGCCAAGCAGATAGGCATTAAAAAGCTGGGCCAGTGGGGTCGTGGCCTCAATTCTTTTGAGAGCAGTGGCGCGCATCAGTAAGGTGTTTTGAAGTGATAAAAATTGATAAGGTCAGCAATTCAGTTGTTTGCTGTCATCACTGCGTTGCGCCGAACTCGTCCCAGTTGGGTGGGTAGCCAGGCCATTCCCTCAGCAGCACATCGGCCAAATCGAGGCCGTCTTGGCGCTCTTCCTCGGTGGCCATCTCTTCCAAGTCTTTTGATACCCGCACGTCGAATCCCTGGCGCCTCAACTCGTCGGCCCGGGTATTCCACGCAACGAAAGCTCCGGCATCGGGAAACAGCATGATGCGACGGCCCCGCAAGGGCTCCAGCCGCTCAGGAGTTAGGTAGCTCAGTCCCATCGTGGCCAGCCACACGTAGCGCGGGGAGTATGGGGTAGCGATAATTGCCGTTTTCGCGCTTTCGACCAGGGCCACGGGCTGCGTCGGCGGCGCGCTGGCCAGTTGGGGAAGCCCAAACAGGCACGGGCTTTTCTGGCCGTGTTGGTCGTACTCCGTGAGCCAAGGCGGTATCGGCTGGCCTCGGCGCTCGAATTGGTGGGCCAGGGCCGTGTGCGCCCAGGTAGTGTGGCGGCGCGGCACTTTTACCGTATGCCCGCCGGCATCTAACAGGACGACCTGCCCTCCCCGCGCACGCCCTTGCTCGTCAACCAGCCAGAAAACGCAGGCGCCGGGCCAGTAGGCCGAGGTGCCCAGTCCAAACCGCTGCAGCAATTCGGCCGTGACGCCCAAACCGAAATGCTGACCCAGTAGTACAGCCAGGTTGTTGTGCTCGTAGCGGGTCAGCGTGGCCTGGTACACGTCTGGTGGGATGCTCAGCACAGCGGCCGGAACTGGCGCAGGCCGTACTCTCCGGGTAGCGGCGGCAGAAGTTGCCGGGCGTTCGCCGCGCTCGGTAGCCGTGGCGTAGCTCAGACCTCCGCCGGCCGGCCGGGTATAGGGGCTCAGGGCATAGCCGCAATTGGCTTCCCGGTCGCAGCGGCCGTACTCGTCGGGCAGTTGCTCCCCCGTTTCTGTGTCCACGTAACGAGTGAAGCAGCGCGGCTTTTTGCAGTCCGGACAAGTGAAACGGGACTTCGGTCCTGCATAAGGCTGTAGTTGGTAGCGATGAGAAGTAGGCATGAAGCAAGGGCGGTTTCGCGTTTTTTCGGGCCGACAAAACCGACAAAAGGGGTTCTGTCGGTTTTGTCGGCTCGTGCGTTAGGCTTTGAGAGGAAAAATGCGGGGGTTGGCCTCGTAGGCTGGCGCCGGTGGTCGCCCGCCCTCGGCAGCTGCTGGCCGGGCCACTTCGCGCACCCAGTTGGCATCTATCAGCTCCTCCAGGGTGCTCAGCACGGCGGAGCGTTCGCCTAATGACTGCCACCCTTTACGCTGCACATCCCGCACCGTAAAAGGAGACGGAAGCAGGCCCTTTTTCAGGTGCTCGCCCAGCGTGGCGGCGGCACTGCCGCGGGCACCGTAAGCGTAGAGCCGTCGGGCATGGGCGGCGAAGTAGTCGCACCACTGGCCTGCAAGCTGGGTGGCCTCGGGGGTAATCGGACCGGGTGCAGACGCACCGCTGACCACATCGAGCAGGTGAAACAGCAGTGCCAGGGTAGGATAAAGCTTGCGGTACTTGGCCAGGTGCTGGACCAGGGCCGGCGACTCGTCACTGGTGTCGAGTCCGTGCTGCCAGGTTGTGAGCCAATCCACAAACAGCTCCTGCGCGGCTTCGTCGAAGTGAAAAGCCGGGATGGTATCGCCAGCCAGCAGCACGGCCCCGGCATCAACCGGCTCCAGTGCGTCAAGGCGACGCAGCAATTCCACGGCGTGGGCCAGGGCCGCCGCGTTAGGCACCGCGTCCACGTAGCGGAAGGGGCGCGGGTCCGGCCAGGTGGCCAATGACAGGCGCTGTATCATGCCGTCGTTTTCGCCGTGGAGCGTCTGGTGCAGGTAGTGGCCCAGCTTGTCGGGCTGGATGCCACCCAGCAGCGAGAGGCAGCAATTGGGCACGAACTGAGAGCCGCGGCCCACCCGGTCACTGCTAAAGTCGCTGGTGCCGTTCCAGGCCTCGAGGTAGAATTGCCGTTCTGTTTCGCGACCCTGCTTTTCCCATCCCTTGAGCAAGCCGGTCAGCTCGTCACGGAATACTAACACTCCGCGAGGGTTATCCTCAAGAATGGCTATCATTTGCTCTACGGTGCTGTCGTTCACCAGGTAGCGGCGCGCAACGGGCGCAGCTGCCGCGTTGAGGTCGGCCAGTTCCTTTTGCAGTAAACCCAGGTCCAGCTCGTTGCCCTTATCGGCGGCCTTTCCCAGCTTCTTTTTGATGGCCTCCCGTCGAGCCTTCACTACGTCGGCCTCTGCCTCGTGTAGTTGGGCATTTTGCCGGAATTCGTCGCGGGCTACCCGGTCTAACTGCTTAAAGGGAGCCAAAGCGGCCGCCAATGTGGGCGTTTTTAGCTTCGACGGGTCGGCTATGATAGCCCCCCACAGATTGGGCACCTCCAGCCAACCGGTATCGAGCTGTTTGGGACGAACACCACAACGGTTGCCCACCACAGCCCCGAGCATAACCAGCCAGGCCACGGCCGGCCAGTCGGGCGGGCATTGCATCCGGTAGGCCACGTCCTGCAGAGCCGGCCGAAGGGCTGGGGGAAATAAGGACTCATCGAAAGCTGGGACCGGGCGCAAGCGCGGGGTCAGGTCAGCCGGTTCAGGCCAGCCGGGGGCGGGGTCAGCTGGCTCCTCCGCCAAGCGGTCAGCGGCTGATAATAGGTTGGCCTTGTAGCTGCCATTGCTAGAAACATCGCTCAGCATGTGCCTACCCCTTCTACAGCCGGACGCATGGCGTCCACAGTGGCGCTTAACTCCTCGACGCTGATGCCGAAGCGTTGACAAATATTAGCCTGCCCTTTCTCAGAGAATTCCAAGCTGGGCAGCCCCCGAAGGTATTTGCGTAAAGCACTGAGGCTAGTGCGGTTACTCGCAACGATTTTCTTAACTTTGGCCTGCTCTCCCAGCATGCTCAAAATGTTGCGGTCGCCGGTGCTCATGCGTCGGCGGCCGTTTCGTTTGCACCCCGCTTGCCAGCTTCCACCCAGGCCAGCAGCTCGGCCCGGTTGAAGTACAGCTTGTTGCCGCGTTTGGCGTGCGGGATGCCTCGCGCCGAAACCAGTGCATATAGACGAGGCTTGCTCAGGCGAGTGACCTGTTGGGCCAACTCTATGCCGCCCACCTCCAGCCCGGACGCAGTAGCTGTAGTGCTGATAGCCTGCTGGAGTTCGTGCCGAACTACGGCTCGTAAGTCATCAAAAAACTGAGCGTACTCAACGCCTGACGTTAATACTTGTGCCATATGGCCGCGTTCGCCGGGGGTGTGAACCGGCTTAGCGACCGCAAATAGAATGTCTTAGAGGGCCAGAAAATTGCGCTTTTGCATTGTGCAGTAATTATGCAGAAATGCAAAATTCCGTCTTAGCTCGTCAGTCGGCTTAACGCTCTATCATAACACTTTTGAGCTGCCTCATTGGCCTCGTTGTGCTGCCCCTGAAAGGTTCTCAACGACCCTACGGCCTCACCATAAGTTTCGAGAAATGCTCGGTGCAATGGTGCTTTATCAGCTTTTGTACGACCTGCTTTTTTCAAAGCAGCTGCAACTGCTACCCACTGGCCAGGTTTCTTATCATCGGCTACCACCAGAGGCTTAGCTGTTTCGAGCAGGCCAACGAAAACTAATAAATTGTTGAGGTCGGTCAACGTGTAGTTGATAAGTAGTCCGGCCCAACGGTCGGTAGCAGGGGCCGGTGGATTAAGAGGCAGGGCGGGTACAACCTGTGATATGTGGTCAGGAGTCGCGGCCTCTGTATCTGACAGCTCTGATGCCACGGGTGAGGCCGGCCCGGTTGGGATAGCTGGCTTTAGCAAGTCGCGTTGCATGTACTCGCGATACTCCCGGAAGAAACGACGTACTAAGCCAGTGTGGATGGCCGCCTTCTCAGAGTCACCGCCATAATTGTCAGGGTTGCGGATGCTGGTGATTCGGGCCGCTTCCTCAGCTACTACGTCGGCAAGATGCAATTCTAAATCTGCGTTGTAGTCCGTTGGATTAGCACGTTGCCAACTGATTTTTAGTTTGTCGTAAGCGCGTTTGCGGGCTGGTAGATTGAGCGACGCCAGCCATTGTGCTGGCTGGCTGGCGTCACCCCCAACGTAGAGTTGGTCGGCTTGCTCCACAAAAAAGCCGCCGACCACCAACTCACCAAATAAAAGAGCCTCACCGCTCTTTTGGAACTGCTGTAGGTCAGAGCGGCGGCCATAACGAGCGCGGAGCTTAGAATAGGTATCGAAGCCAGGGAAGGGAGATACTTCGGCCCCACCGCGGCGCTTTCGCTCTAAATCGGCCAACTGCTTGCGTTCATGTTGGGCAAGTCGAGTGTCTATACCATCAAACCAATTCATGAGAGGTGCGGATGACGCGAAGAGATGAGAAAAGCCGGGTTATAAATTATAGTAGTCCTTCAAAAGCCGTATCAACCAGCTCCGATGAGAATGAATCGAGGTACACGGCCGTAACCGCTTCCGACTTATGCCCCATTGCTTGCGAGATAACCGCCGTGCCTGCCCCGCTCCGGCGCAGCGTAGTGGCGAAGGTGTGGCGGGCCACGTAGGTAGTAAGCGGAGTAGCAATGCCAGCCAGTGAGCCCAGCTCTTTCAGGTCGCTGTTCACCTGCCCCAGCACCTTGTGCAGCCGGTTCTTGATTTGAGCCGGGGTCCGGTGCCGCGCCTCACTTAGCACCGGAAACACGTAACTGGCCGGCGCGCCCGTGTAGGTCAGGGGCCGGTACGCGGCCACGATAGCGGCGGCCGGGGCCAGCAGCCGCAGCGAGAACTTACCGCCCGTTTTTTGGCGCACGTAGTGCAGGCGGTCGGGGTGGCCGGTGCCGGGCGCTTCGCCGCTCAGGTCGCGCCAGCGCAGTTGCCCCAGGTCCACGAAATTGACGCCGCCCGCGTAGTACGAAAACAGAAAGATGTCCTTCGCCAGCCGGTGCCGGTCAGTGGTGGGCGTCAGAGCTTCCAGCCGCCGCAGCTCGTCGCGGCTGATAGCGCGCTTGCCCGTGCTCACGTCGAACTTGCCGACTTGCAGCTTGTGCTTCTCGGCCACGGTGCGGGCGAAGGGGTAGGCCGTGGGCTTCATCAGACCGGCCGCAATAGCTTGGTTGAGCACTGCCCGCAGCGTCCGAAACCGCAGCGACAAGGTAATTTCTTTGATACCCGTAGCCCGTAGTGCGGCCTCCCACTCCGTACAGAATTGCACCGTTATCCGGTCAAGGGGCACGTCGTATCGGGCGGCCCACGTTGCCCAAACGTCGGCTTGCCCCCGGCCGGTGGGCGGGGTGGGCGCGCCGGCTTCCGCCGCTACGAACTTCGCCAGCTGATTGCGCAGGTCGCGGTACACGGTAGCGTTGCCGGCCTGCCCGGTTTTGATGTAACCCGCCGTCAGCTCGTCGCAGTAGGCCAGCAGCTTTATCCGCCGCGCCGCCTTGCGGCCCTCGATGGCCTTGGCCGCTACGGCGGGCGCATCGTGCTGCTCGTCGGCGCCGGCCAGTGTGGTGGCTGCGTCGCTGTATTTCGTTTCCCAGTCGGTAAGGTCCTTTATCAACTGCTCCCGGTGGGGCTCAGGGTAGCTCTTGCGAATAGCGTCGCGGTAATTACTCTTTTCGTTGTTCCAATACTTTGGAAGCAGCGACTTGCCGGTGGCGAGGTACTTGCGCTGGCGGTCCTTGGTGATGCGCACCAAGAATGGATGAGAGCCATCCGCCAGAGTTTTACTCGGGAAGTAAATCACCTTTACGCCCGCTTTGCCCTCCTTATAGTCGGTCGTCTTGCTCATCGTGCGTAGACCGCCTCTGGTTTACACGGCGGTTTACACAAAGCTAATAGAAAGCGGGGTAACGACGATAAGCCGTGATAGGCTTAGGGGTGTATAAACAGTGTTTTTACTACTGCTAGTAACTGTTAATGAGGGATGACAATCTGAATTACATTGCTTCCCAAGCTGAGGGTCGCGAGTTCGAACCTCGTTTCTCGCTCATTTGCAAAACAGCCCCTCGGACACGTGTCCAAGGGGCTGTTTTGCTTTCTGCCAGGGCAGTTGGGCGCGGCGTCTGGTTTTTTACTTTTTCAGCACCACGTAGCCGTAGGCGGGCAGGTTGACCTGGGCGCCGAGCGTGACGCTGCCGCCCAGCAGGGCATTGGTCCAGGTGCTGCCCACCAGGGCGGCGGGCACGGGGTACTGAACCGCCGAATTCCGCACGTTTATCAGCACCAGGGCTTGGTCGGGACCGGCGGTTTTGGTGAAGGCGCACACGTCGGCAGTGCTGAAGGAAGTGGGTGTGCCGCGGCGCAGCGCGGCGCTGCCGGCGCGGGCGTTGAGCAGCTGCTGGTAGGCCTGCGTGACGGCCGGGTTGCCGTCCCAGTTCACTTTCACCGACGTGAACGGGAACAGGATGGGCTGAGTCATGCCGGCTTCCTGCCCATTGTAGACCATCGGCACGCCCCTGAGCAGGGACGCCACCGCGAAGGCTGACATGGCGCCCGCGTGGCCGTTATAAAGCATAAAAGGGGTGCCGTCGGAACTGTTCACGTCGTGGTTGGTGGTGTAGCGCACCACGTGCTGCCCGTTGGTGGCCCCCACGTATTCCCGGGCGTTCAGCGCGTCGAAGGCGGTGGCTGGCGCGCCCTCGCGGTACACGCGTCGCAGCTCGTCGTAGAAGGCAAAACCGAAGGTATAGTCGAAGCCGGTGCTGAAGTGGGTGCTGCGGGTGCCTTCGGCCAGCAGCAGCAGCTTGTGGGTTTTGATGTTGCGCAGCGTGTCCACGGCCTGCTGCCAGAAATTGGTGGGCTGAAAGTCGGCGTAGTCCATGCGGAAGCCGTCCACGTTGGCCGTAAACACCCAGGATTTCATAGCCGAAATCAGCTCCCGGCGCATGGGCGCGCTGTCGAAATTAAGCTGGGCCACGTCGTTGTAGGTTATGCCGTTGTTAGACACGGCCTGGATGGCGCCGGCCGCGTTTCGCTGATACCAGTCGGGGTGCTCCGTAATCCAGGCATGGTCCCAGGCGGTGTGGTTGGGCACCCAGTCCAGCATCACGCTCAGGCCGCGGGTGTGGGCGGCATCGACGAGGGTGCGCAGGTCGGCCAGCGAGCCGAACTCCGGGTTCACCGCCCGGTAGTCGCGCACGGCGTAGGGCGAGTTGACGCTGCGCACCTGGCCCACCGGATAAATCGGCATCAGGTACAGCACGTTCACGCCCAGCGCCTTGATGGCGTCGAGCCGGGCCGTGACGCCCGCGAAGTTGCCCTGCTGGCTGAAGGCGCGCATGTTCACCTGGTAGATAACCGCGTCCTGGCGGTCGGGCACGCCGGCGAAGGGCGTTCCGTACTGCGGCGGCGTGGCCGGCGAGGTCACGGGCGGGAGCGGCGCCGGGGCCACCGGCACGTCGGGCTTGCAGCTGCCGGCCAGCAGGCCGGCGCCGAGCAGCAGCCGGCCCAGGCTATTTTTCAGAGCACTAGAAAAGAGAGACATAGGAAATGAAAAAATGATAGAGAAGAAATTGTGTAAGTAAAGACTGGCTGTGAGTCTGTTAATAAGTAGCTGATAGTGCCGCCAGGCGGTCCGGCAGGAAGCATAGCCGGTTTCGCTTGAGCCAGCAGGGGGCATCGTTCGCCTATGCTGACAACCACCGGCCAGCATTCACCCTGCCCCCCTGCTGGCTGCCCGAAAACCTCATTTTCCCACCGGCTTGAAGCTGATGGCCGCCCCGCCGCCGGGCGCCAGGGCCAGCGTGAGGCGGGACTTGCTCGTAACCGTGCGCCGGCTGATGCGGTAGGCCGCGGGGTTTTTCTGCCAGTCGGCGCCGGGCGCGTCGGCGTAGATGGTGGCCTGGTATCGCCGGCCGGGCGTAAGAAAGTCCAGCTTGACCCCCTGCTGGCGGGCGTTTTCGTCGGTGATGCTGCCCAGGTACCACTCGTCTTTGCCCTTGGCCCGGCGCACGGTGGTGAGGTGGTCGCCGGGCTCGGCGGCCAGGATGCGCGTGTCGTCCCAGTCTACGGGCACGTCCTTGATGAACTGAAAGGCGTCGAGGTGCTGCTCGTAGGCCTCGGGCAGGTCGGCGGCCATTTGCAGGGGCGAGTACATCGTCACGTACAGGGCCAGCTGCTTGGCCAGCGTGGTGTGCACCTGTTTGCCCTGGTTGCGCTGCGCGTTCCAGCCTTCGAGCTTAATCTGGAAGATGCCGGGCGTGTAGTCCATGGGCCCGCCCATGAGGCGGGTGAAGGGCAGGATGGTTTCGTGCTCGGGCGGGTTGCCGGTGCTCCAGGCATTGAACTCGTTGCCGCGGGCCGCCTCCGAGGCCAGCCAGTTGGGGTAGGTGCGGTGCAGGCCGGTGGGGCGCACGGCCTCGTGCATGTCCACCATCAACTGCTGGCGGGCCATGTTCTCGGCGGTGCGGTTGTAGTGGTTCACCATCCACTGCCCGTCGTGGTGCTCGCCGCGCGGGATGATGCGGCCCACGTAGCCGGTTTTCACGGCGTCGTAGCCGTGCTGCTTCATGAAGCGCAGGGCCTCGTCCTGGCGGCGCTCGTAGTTGGTCACCGCCGAGCTGGTTTCGTGGTGCATCATCAGCTTCACGCCTTTGCCGGCGGCGTAGGCCTGCAGGGCTTGCACGTCGAAGTCGGGGTAGGGCGTCACGAAGTCGAAAACTTCTTCTTTCCAGTTGTTGGCCCAGTCTTCCCAGCCCACGTTCCAGCCCTCGACCAGCACGCTAGCTAGGCCGTGCTTGGCCGCGAAATCAATGTAGCGCTTCACGTTGGCGGTGTTGGCGCCGTGGCGGCCGTTGGGCTTCAGCTTGGTCCAGTCGGTGCCGGCCAGCTTGATGTTGCTCGTGTCGGCGTAGTTCCAGGAGGCTTTGTTGACGTGCATTTCCCACCACACGCCCACGAATTTCTGGGGCTTAACCCAGCCCGTATCGGCTATTTTACTCGGCTCGTTGAGGTTGAGAATGAGCTTGGACGCGAGGATGGCCGGGGCGTTGTCGGCCACCACAATGGTGCGCCAGGGCGTGTGCTCCGGCGCCTGCAAATACGCCGCCGCGCCGGTGGCGCCGGGCACGAGCTGGGCGGTCAGGCCGAAGGTTTTCGGGTTCACGTTCAGCATCATGGCCGGGTAGTTCACCAGCGCCGCCTCGTGAATGTTGACGTACAGCCCGTCGTCGGCTTTGAGCATCAGCGGCGTCTGCACCCGCTGCGGGGCCGACCGGAGCTGAATCGGCTCGATGCCGGCCGAATTGACCGCGCTCAGCCGCGAGGTGGAGTAGGTGTACTCGTTCGAGTCGTAGTCGCCCGGAATCCAGAACGCCTTGTGGTCGGCGGGCAGGTTGAACTCGGTCAGTTCCTGCTGCACCGTGAAGTAGCTCAGGTTCGGCTGCTGCGGCACCTCATACCGAAACCCCACGCCGTCGGCAAACACCCGAAACACAATGTCGAGCCGGCGCCCGTCGGCGGCGGGCTGGCGCAGGTGCACCGTGAGCTGCTGGTAGCGGTTGCGGATATTCTTAACCTCGCCCCATACCGGCTGCCAGGTCTCATCCACGGCCTTGGTTTCGCTGCCGGTCAGCACCAGCGGCCCGTCGAAGCCGGCGCCCCCAGCCAGCGCCAGGCCCAGCCGCGACGGGTTGATAACCGGGCGCTTATCGTAAGAAACAGCATACGTGGGCTGGCCATTAGTCGCTAGACTAAACGTGAGGCTGACCTTGTCGAGCTTGGCCGTCAAGGGGAGGGTAGGGTTTTGCGCGGCCGCTCGGAAGCCGGCCGCAAAAGACAAAAGCAAGAGTATTC
>CAXUEM010000040.1:13659-15052 GCA_964249885.1 uncultured Hymenobacter sp.
ACCAGGTACTGGTAGGGCTGCAAGGTCAGTTCGCCGCCCAGCGCCGCCGTCTGCCCGGTAAAGGCGTTGCGCCAGCCGGCACCGGCCAGGGCGGCGGGCGCCGCAAAGGGGCGGGCGGTGTTGCGCAAGTTCACCAGCACCAGCAGCTGCTCCCGGCCGGCGGTTTTGGTGAAGGCGCACACGTCGTCGCTGCTGTAGGAGGTCAGCTCGGCGCCGCGCAGGGCCTTGCTTTCGTTGCGCAGCTTGATGAGGCGCTTGTACTCGGTGGTCAGGGCCGGGTTCAGCGTCCAGTCGATGGCTTTGCGCGGTCCCATGAACGGAATCCGCGCCGGGAAACCGACTTCCTGGCCGTTGTAAATCAGGGGCACGGCCTGCATGTAGGCCGCCACCACGAAGGCCGCCAGCGCGCCGCGCGCCCCGCCGAACAGCTCCTGCGGGGTGCCTTCCCAGGCGTTGAGGTCGTGGTTGGTGACGTAGCGCATCATGCGGGCCGTGGGCGGCGCGCCCTGGTACACGGCCGCGTTGAGCGAATCCAGGGCCCTGACGCTTTTGCCGTGCGCGAAAATGTCGTGCTTCATCACCTTGATAAAGCCGAAATCATAGTTCAAATCGAAGCCGCCCTGGGCGAGGTAA
This sequence comes from uncultured Hymenobacter sp., assembly GCA_964249885.1. GTDB lineage: Bacteria > Bacteroidota > Bacteroidia > Cytophagales > Hymenobacteraceae > Hymenobacter. The sequence goes on from CAXUEM010000040.1 coordinate 14,293, forward strand.
TACTTCTTTTTGTCGCCCTCGGCCAGCAGCAGCAGCTTGCGCTTGGGCAGGGCCCGCAGGTTCTCAAAGGCCTCGGCGAAAAACGCCTGGCTCGGCCCGTCGGCGTAGTCGAAGCGGTAGCCGTCGATGTTAGCGGCGAAAACCCAGTAGCGCAGGGCCTGAATCATGGCTTGGCGCAGCTGCGGGTTATTGAAATCGAGCTGCACGATGTCCTTCCACTCCGGTATGGGGTTGCGCATTTGGCCCTGGGCGTCGCGCACGTACCAGTCGGGGTGCTCGGTTATCCAGGCGTGGTCCCAGCTCGTGTGGTTGCCCACCCAGTCCAGCATCACGGCCAGGCCGCGGGCGTGGGCGGCGTCCACCAGGGCGCGCAGGTCGGCCAGCGTGCCGAACTCCGGGTTTACCGCCGTGTAGTTCTGCACCGCAAACGGCGAATCGACGGCCTTGAGCTTACCAATCGGGAAAATCGGCATCAAGTACACCACGTTCACGCCCAGCACCTTGATGGAGTCCAGCCGCGCCAGCACGCCCCGGAAGTTGCCTTCCGGGCTGAAGCCGCGCATGTTGACTTGGTAGATGGCGGCGTCCGGGCCCAGCGGCACGCGGCCGAAGGGCCGGCCGTAGGGCGCCGGGTCGCGCCCGGCGGCCGGGGCGGGCGTGGAAGGGTATGAGCGCGGCGGTCAAGGGGGGCGCGCGTAGTCGCGCCGTTGCGCCCGGCCTCCGGGTCGGGCGAGGACCGTGGACCCGACCAGCGAGACCG
>CAXUEM010000041.1:0-2921 GCA_964249885.1 uncultured Hymenobacter sp.
CGTACCAGGTGATGACGCCGCAAACCAAGCCGTGGGCGGTGAAGGGGTATTACGTGGCCTTTTCGGAGCAATTTCTAACCCAGCACAAAGTGCTGGCCCTGCTGCTGGCCGACCTGCCTTTTCTGCGCCTGCACCAGGCCCGGCCCCTCTCCATCGCGCCGGCCGACGCGGCCGAGCTAATCGGCAGCTACGAGCAGCTGTACGCGGCGTATCAGGCCGACCACCACCCCGACCGGTTCGCGCTGGTGGCCGCGTACCTGCACGTGCTGCTGGTGCAAATTCACCGGCTCTACAACCGCCTGGCGGCTCCCCAGCGGGAACTGCTCGGGAGCGGGGGCCAAAGCGACCTGGTGATTACCGGCCAGTACCAGCTGCTGCTGGCCGCCTTCACCCAAGACGCCGAAGAAAACCCGCGCCAGCGCACGGTCGCCTTCTACGCCGACCGCCTGGCCATCCACCCGCACCACCTGACCGCCGCCGTGAAGCGCGCAACCGGCAAAACGGCCCAGCAGCTGCTGCACGACTACGTCATCCGTTTCGCCCAGGACCTGCTGCTGCACACCGATTTGAGCGGCAAGGAAATCAGCCACCGCCTCGCCTTCAAGGCCTCCTCCCATTTCGTGACCTTCTTCAAAAAGCACACGGGGCAGTCGCCGGCCCAGTTCCGGTTGCCGGCCTCGCGCTGAGGTCAAGCCAAGGTTTTGTAACGATTGCTGTGCTTTTCGTAACCCGCCGGCCCTCAGCCCAGAGGACCTTTGCCGGAGTTACGAACCACTTCAATTGCGCTAACTCACATGGCAACAAACCAAAAAACCGCCCTGGTTACGGGCGCCAACAAAGGCATTGGCCTGGAAACGGTCCGGCAGCTCGCCGCCCAGGGCTACGCGGTGTACCTGGGCTGCCGCGACCAAGCGAAGGGCGAGGCGGCCATTGCTGAACTCCACGCCGCCGGCCTCACCGCCACGTCGCTCGTCGTGGTGGACGTCACGGACGAGGCGTCCATTAAAGCCGCCGCGGCCGCGCTCACGGCGCAGCTGCCCTACCTGGACGTGCTGGTCAACAACGTCGGCATCGCCAGCGACCCCCAGCGGGCCGCGGCCGACGCTGGTATGTTCGGCGAACAGGCAGCTTCGCTCGTGCCGGCGCACACGCTGCACCTGCTGTTTGACACCAATTTTTTCGGCCCCATCGCCCTCACCCAGCACCTGCTGCCCCTGCTGCGCCGGGCGCCCGAGCCGCGCATCGTCAACCTGTCCAGCTCCCTGGGCTCGCTGACGGTGCAGAGCGACCCCGCCTTTCCGCAGAACGGCACCAAGCTCACCGCCTACACGGCCTCGAAAGCGGCCCTCAACGCCTTCACGGTGATGCTAGCCAGTGAGCTGCGCGGTACCGCTTTCAAAGTCAACAGTGTCAATCCCGGCTACACGGCCACGGATATGAACCAGCACCAGGGCCACCTGACCACCGCCCAAGCGGCCGAAGTGGTAGTCCAGTACGCCACCCTGCCCGCCGACGGCCCCAGCGGCAAATTTTTCAGCCACGCCGGCGAGTTCAGCGAATCCGGAGAAACGCCTTGGTAAGCCGGACTTTGGCTGAAAGGGTGGGTCAAATACTTGCTCTAAAGTAACGGTAGCCAAGTTAGGCGGTCCGGTCCTGGGGCGGCCGCAGTACGTCCGACCGGTGTTCGTTCAGGCCAGCAGGGGGTAGCAGCCCGATAAACCCAACGACCCGGACGACCACCGGTCCGCCGGTTGGATAGCTGTTATTGAACAAACAAGAGAAACCTTCCGACCCGGAGGGTTTCTCTTGTTTGTTAGAAACTCCAGGCTTCACATTGCCGTGGGGCGTAAAACGGCGCGGCGGCCGGCCGGCTCTGCCAGCATCCGCAACCCGCGCCCAACGTACTGCGTGCCAGCCGCCCCAGCGAATCCTATTTGCCCTATGTCGACGCCCACTGAGCGCCTTCCCGAATTCAACGAGCAGCACTTCCAGGAGCCGCTCGCCGGCCGGCCGCCGGACGGGCGGCAGGTCAACGTGTTTCGGCTGGAAGAGGCCCTGGCCCGCGCGCGGCCGGTGCAGTACAGTCGCCGGGATTTTTACAAAATCACCCTCCTGCGCCGCGGCCACAACCTGTACCACTACGCCGACAAAAGCATCGAAGTCCGGGGGCCCGCCCTGCTGTTTTTCAACCCCCAGGTGCCCTACACCTGGCAGCCCCTGCTGGCGGAAACCACCGGCTTCTTCTGCCTGTTGCGCGCCGGGTTCCTGCACGGCTGGGGCCAGCCGCCCCTGACGGAGCTGCCGCTCTTCCGTCCCGGCCACCCCCCGGCCTACCCCCTCACGGCCGAGCAAGAGGCGGAGGCCAGCGCGCTGTTTGAAAAAATGCTGCGCGAACTGCAGTCCGACTATCCCCGCAAGGACGACCTGATTCGCCACTACGCCGCCGAGCTCATGCACGCGGCCCTGAAGCTGGACCCGGCGGAAACCCTGCACCCGCACCCCGACGCGAAAGCGCGCCTGACGGCCGTGTTCCTGGAGCTGCTCGAGCGGCAGTTTCCCGTGGAGCTGCCGGCCCGGCGGTTTGCCCTGCGCGCGGCCAGCGACGCGGCCCGGCAACTGGCCGTGCACGTCAACCACCTCAACCACTGCGTGCGCGCGACAACCGGCAAAACCACTACCGAGCACATCGCCGCCCGCCGGGCCAGCGAGGCCAAAGCCCTGCTCCGGCACACGAACTGGAACATCGCCGAGATTGGCTACGGCCTGGGCTTTGACGAGCCGGCCCATTTCACTTACTTCTTTAAAAAGCAAACCGGATTCGCGCCCTCCGCTTTTCGGCGGCTTTGAGCTTTGAATTTGTTAAGCATCGCATTGAATTCGGTAAACCCGGCCCGGCCCGGCGGCCGCCCTTTGTGGTCGTT
>CAXUEM010000041.1:2931-7794 GCA_964249885.1 uncultured Hymenobacter sp.
TTCTACGGGCCCTTTCCCGAGTCCTTCCTGGCTTCTTTTCCGCGATGCTAAATTCCTTTTTTCTGCTGGCGGGCGCGGCCGTCCTGTCGCTGGCGTCGTGTTCGCCAGGCCAAGACCAAGCCGGCCCCGCCACCGGCCGCAATTCGTCAAGCGCACCACCGTCCACCAAACGCACCATGATAAAAATGATAATCACCATCAAGCGCCGCGCCGGCCTGAGCCACGAGGAGTTTGTGCACTACCAGCGCGAAATTCACCGGCCGCTGCTCATGTCCATTCCCGAGGCCCGGCGCTACATCCGGCGCTTCGTCGTGTCGTACCCGGTGGCGGCGCCGGACTATTCGGGTCCGGACTACGACTCGGTCGTGGAGGCGTGGTTCGACAGCCGGGCGGACATGAACGCGCTCTACTTCTCGGAAAACTTCCTCACCAAAGTCGACCCCGACCACGCGAACTTCATGGACCTGTCGGCTTACGGGCGCATCGTGGCGGAAGAGGAAGTCGTTATCCAATAACCAGGATAATACAGGTTGTTGAGTTAAGAGAAAGCCCACCAGCCGGCCCCTGCGTGGGCTTGCTCGGCAGCTGCCCGGCCCGGTCGGTGCAGAAGTGAGGAGCGACTTTCCCTATTGGCTGAACTCCGACGGCCCGCTCCTGCCGTGGCCCGCCATGGGTTGTATGCTGTTGCTGGGCAGCCGCGCCAGCAGGGGGTAGCCGGCGGCCGGCCAGTGAGTACTCCAGCTCTCGGCCAACTTTTTGCCCGGTTGCGAGTTACCCCGGCTTTGAATCGTACAAGCCCCCTGCTGCCATGACCACGACTGCGCTCAGCGCCCTCTACCAGGAACTGGCCCCCGGCACCGGCCTCGACCTGAGCGCCCTGCTGCCGGGCGGTATTCAGCGCGAGGTCGGCCATTTTAACGTGTTTGATGTGGCCGACCTCGCCGAGATTATGCAGCTCCGGCCCGGCACGTCTTACCCTTGCCGCTCCTTTTATAAAATCAGCCTGCTGCGCAGCCGCAGCTGCGCCGAATACGCAAACCAAACCATTGCCATTGCGCCCGACGCCCTGGTGTTCTCGACGCCCAAGGTGCCGTTTCAGTGGTGGCCCGCCGAGCCGCAGCGGGGGCATTTTTGCCTCTTCACGGCCGAGTTTCTGCTGCCGGTGCTCGGGGGCAGCACCCCGGAGGAGCTGCCCCTGTTTCGGGGCGAGGACTACCCCATCTTTCAGCTGACGCCGGCCGAAGCGGCGCGCGCGGCGGCCCTGTTCGCTCAGATGCACGAGGAACTGGCCTCTGACTACGCCCACAAGTACGACCTGCTGCGGGCCTACGTGCTGGAGCTGCTGCACCTGGGCCAGAAGCGGCAGCCCATCACCACGCTGCACCCCGCCCACTCGGCGGCGGCCAGGCTTACCTCGCGCTTTGTGGAGCTGCTGGAGCGGCAGTTTCCGCTCGAAACGCCCCAGCAGCGCGTGCCGCTGCGCACGGCCAAGGACTACGCCGACCACCTGGCCGTGCACGTCAACCACCTCAACAAGGTGCTCAAGGACCGCACCGGCCGCACCACCACCGACCTGATTGGCAGCCGGCTGGCGCAGGAAGCCAAGGTGCTGCTGCGCCAAACCGACTGGACGCTCTGGGAAATTGCCGATAGCCTGGGCTTTGTGGATGTGGCGCACTTCTCCCACTTCTTCCGCCGCCACGCCGCCCTGAGCCCCGGCGCTTACCGAACGGCAGCCGCCGCGCTGATTTGATTTATACAACAAGCTGATTGGCCCCTACAACACCGCGCGCAGCTTGCCGGAGGACCTTTGTCGTGTTCAAATCAACACCACAAACGCACTTCGCATGAGTACTTCCAAAATTGCCCTGCTCACCGGCGGCAGCCGGGGCCTGGGCAAAGACATGGCCCTGAAGCTGGCCCAGCAGGGCATCGACGTTATCCTGACTTACCGCAGCCAGCAGGCCGAAGCCGCCGCCGTGGTGGCCGACATCCAGGCCCTGGGCCGGCGCGCCGTGGCCCTGCCGCTGAACGCCGCCGACCTGAGCACTTTTCAAGCATTCTTCGCGCAGGTAGGCACGGCGCTGGCCGATACCTTCGGCACCGACCGGTTCGATTTTCTCGTCAACAACGCCGGCACCAGCCTGAGCGCGCCCATCGCCGAAACGACCGAGGCACAGTTCGATGAGATGCTCCATATCCATTTCAAGGGCGTGTACTTCCTCACCCAGCGGGCCCTGCCCCTGCTGCGCGACGGGGGCCGCATCGTCAACATTTCCTCGGCCGCCGCGCGCAGCTCGTTTGCGGGCGTTTCGGCCTACGCCAGCATGAAGGGCGCCGTGGAAGTATTCACGCGCTACCTGGCCCTGGAGCTGGGTCCCCGCGGCATTGCGGCCAACGTGGTGGCGCCCGGCGCGGTGTTCGGCGGCGGGGCCATGACCGACACGCCCGAAATCCGCGCCTGGGTCGCCCAGATGACGGCCCTGGGCCGCACGGCCGAGCCCGACGACATCGGCGGCATCGTCGCCTTTCTCTGCTCCGATGCCGCCCGCTGGCTTAACGGCCAGCGCCTGGAGGCCACCGGCGGCATGGCGCTGTAAGCCTGGCCCAACCCCACATTCTTGCCCGTTAGCGCTGGCCCTCCGAAAACCACGGTTCGTCTCGCCGCGCGGTGGGCTACCGGCCTTCGCCAATCAGGTCGTGATTTATAAAGGCGCCGGCGGCGCTGCCGGCCGCGATGCCCCCGGCCACCGAGCGCATCCAGGAACTGTTGTCGCCGGCCGCGAAGATGCCGGGCACCGTGGTGCGGCGGAACTCATCGGTTTGCAGGTGGCCGCTTTCCAGCAGGGCGCAGCCCAGCTCCTGCGGCAGCGGGCAGTGCTGCGTAAAGGGCAGCCGGGCATACAGGGCCAGCAGGGGGTGCCGGCGGCCATCGGTAAAGACTACGCTCGCCAGTTGGCCGTGGGCGTGAGCCAGCTCCCGGATTTCCCGGCTTTCCACCCCTATGCCCAGGGCTTGCAGCCGCGCCGCGTGCTCGGGGCTGAACGTGGGCGTGCCGTTGGTGAAGACGGTCAGGTCCGGGGTCCAGTTGCGGATGAGCTGGGCGAAGTCCAGCGCCGCGGGCCCGTTCGCCAAAATGCCCGTGGGCTGCTGGCGGTACTCGTAGCCGTGGCAGTACGGGCAATGAATAGCCGAGATGCCCCAGCACTCAACAAACCCCGCGATGGCCGGCAGCTGGTCGGCAATGCCGGTGGCGAAGAGGACTTTCTTTGCCCGCACCCGCAGCCCGCCGGCCGTACCGGCCTCAAACGCAGCGGGCGTGGCCCGCATGCTCGTCACGGTGTCGGCGTGCAGCCGGACGGTGGGATAAGCCAGCACCTGCGCCCGGGCCGTAGCCGCCAGCTGGGCCGGCGTGGCGCCGTCCTGGGTGAGTAGGTTGTGCGAGTGCGGGGTCTGCCGGTTGCAGGGCCGGCCGCTGTCCACGACCAGCACCCGGCGCAAGGCCCGGCCCAGGGCCATGGCCGCCGACAAACCGGCGTAGCTGCCCCCCACAATGAGCGCATCCACTTCCTGGAAGATTGATTCAGGTGAAGAAGTCATGTTGAAAAAGGTGAATCAAAAGGTTTTAAGTTAGCCGCTACTTGAGTCAGTTAGATTTAGACGGACGAAAAAGTCTCACTTATGAGACATAACGAGGCAAAAAAATCAGAGGCCAATGCCCCTGCTGAACGAGAACCAGGCAAACTGTGCCAGGCTTTTCAACGCCACGGCGCCGGTGGCCGCCGAGCTGGTGGTAGCAGCCACTACGGCGCTGAACAACTGCATTACCCACTCCGCGCTCAGGTGCGGGCTGATGCTGCCCTGGTCCTGCAGGCGCCGGATAATGGCCCGGAAACGGGCGGCCATGGCGTCGTACTCGGCGCACTCGGCCTCGGACTGGGGCGCGTGCCGGTGCTCAGGCCGGGTGTGCAGCTTGCTGAGAAACGAGTACTTGGCCCCGCAGCTGACGCCCGCGTACAGCATGTTTTCCAGCTGCGCGAGTGGGTTGTCGGAGCTGTTCAGGGCCGCCGTCATGGCCAGCTTGCAGCTGCGCTGCATTTCCTTTTCGCAGCTGACCAGCAGCTCGTCGCGGCCCGTAAAATAGCGGTGCAGCGTGCGCCGGGTAACGCCGGCCCGCTCGGCCACTTTTTCCAGGGGCGCGGAGTAATCCTCGTTAAACACGAGGATGGCAGCTTCAACAATGGTTTGCTGAGTGTTTGACATAAGCAGGCCCAAAGCTACGCTAAAAAAGTCTCACATGTGAGACACAGCCAAGACATCAAGCTAATTTTTTACGCTATACTGTCATGAAATGGCCCCGCCAGACCGACCGCCGGAGCCGGGTTTTCAACCATCCGGCAGGCAAGATTCCGCTTGCTCGCCGGATGGTTGAAAATTCGGCTAAGCGGGGTTGAGATTGGTGGCCGCGGCCACCGCCTGCCATTGCTCTAAGTCCTGGGTGACGGCCTGCATCTGCTGCCGGGCGAGTTCGTGGGCGTCCTCGCCCAGAAACAAATGCACGGGCTGCTCAGCCCTCTCGCTGAGCTGGATGAGCACGGCCATGCCCTTGTCCGGGTCGCCGGGCTGCTGGCCGTTGATGTGCTCAGTGTGGGCGACTTGTGATTCGCGCACGGCCTGGTAAACAGCCAGGGGCTGGGTGGGCAGGCCCATGGAGCCGGCCGTAAGAAACGCCGTGCGGAAATAGCCGGGAAATACCACCGTGGCCTGCACACCGAAATCCCGGACCTCGGCCGCGTAGGACTCGGTGAGGCCGGCGACGGCAAACTTGGTGGCGCAGTACACGCCCCAGCCCGGGAAGTTGCC
>CAXUEM010000041.1:7804-14740 GCA_964249885.1 uncultured Hymenobacter sp.
TGCCGGTGTAGCCCCCGATGGAGGCAATGTTGAACACCCGCCCGCCCCCCTGCTGGCGCAGGTGGGGCGTGGCCAGCCGCAGCACGTGGAGCAGGCCGAACACGTTCACGTCGAAATTGCGCCGGGCCTCGGCATCCGACAGCTCTTCCAGGGCCCCGAGCTGCCCGTAGCCAGCGTTGTTGACCACTACGTCGAGGCGGCCGAAGGTTTGGATGGTTTCGGCCAGGGCCTGGCCCACGCTTTCCTCGCTGCCGAGGTCCATCTGCAGGGCCAGAAACCGGCCGGGCACGGCCGGCACGGCGCGTTGCAGCTCGGCTAGATGGCGGGAGGTGGCGGCCACGGCGTAGCCCTGGGCCAGCAGCTGGCGCACTAGGGTCAGGCCGAATCATTTGGAGGCGCCGGTTACAAACCAGGTTTTGGGGGTGTTCATTTGAGCGGGAAAAGTGAGGGAGAAATACTACCCCGCAAAGGTCCCCCGCGCCGGCCCCGGCCGGTTATCCCGGTTCAAACCATTTCTTGCCCAAATCAAACAACCCGTGCCGCCGTGGGCACCAGCCCGGTGTGCTTGCGGAAGAAATGAGTGAAGTGGGCCGGCTCCTCGAAGCCCAGGCAGTAGCTGATGCGGCTCACCGGCCAGTCGGTGTGGCGCAGCAGGGCCTGGGCTTCCTGCACGAGGCGCTCAGCCAGCAGTTGGGTGGTGGTTTTGCCGGTCACTTCCTTCAGCGAGCGGTTGAGGTGGTTGACGTGCACGGCCAACTGGGCGGCGAAAGCCTGGGCTGAGCGCAGGCGCACCCGCTGCTGGGGCGCCTCAATCGGGAACTGCCGGGCCAGCAGCTCGGTGAAAAGTGAGGCGATGCGCGTGGCGGCGTTGGCGCTGCGGTAGAGCGTGGTGGCAGGCGCCAGCTTCTGGGCGCGGTGAATCAGCTCCAGCACGTAGGTGCGCAGCAGGTCATATTTATAAGCGTAGTCGGAGTCTATTTCCGCTAGCATCTTCTCGAACAGCTGCTCGACTTCCGCGCGCTGCGCCGCGCTCAGGAAGTAAATGGGCTGCCCGCCGGGCTCGAACACGGGAAAGCTGCCGGGCGCCCCGCCGGCGGGCGGCAGGGGCAGAAAAGCCTCGGTGAAAATGCAGAAAAAGCCGGTCTGGGGGCCTGCCAGCGGCTCCCAGTGGTAGGGCACCAGCGGATTGGCGAACAGCAGGGCATTGTCCTCGACCTCCACCACCTTGTCGGCGTAGTGGTAGCGGTTGCGGCCCACGATGAGGCTGATTTTGTAGAAATCCTTGCGGCTGTAAGGCACCGGCTGCGCGTGCGGACCCACAAAGTCGTCGAGGCGGAAGACGTTGAAGTGGCTTAGTTCCTGCCGCAGGTTCGGCGGCATCCACTGCAGCTTGGTCTGGTAAAAGTCAGCTAGGGTTTGGGTCGGGTCCATACGTAAACTTACGCCGTTCAAACAACATGGCCCCACCTACTACCTGGTTTGCGCCGGCGCCCGGGGCCAGACCAGGGCCGGCTTAGCAACTGGGCCGCTGAGCAAAGCAAATTTGGCCTTTTAAACAAAGCACCCCGGCCAACGGCCGCTTAATTTTGCCCTACCAAACAGCGCTTCCCGCTGCGGCCGCCAGCCTGAGCTAATCTTAATCCTCACCTAAATGACCAGCAAGCAACTAAACCGCTACGCGGAAATGGTCATGGTCTGTCACGGCGACCGGCGCTACGGGGGCGAGGTGGTGTTCGAGGAAAATGTGCTGGTCAGCGTGCTGGCCGGCGAGCTGAAGGTGGTGCAGGCCGACTGCACGCGCCGCTGCGGACCCGGCGACACGGTGCTGCTGCCCCGCCGGCAGCCCGCGCTGCTGCTGAAGCGCCCCCAGGCCGGCGTGGCCTACCGGGCCGTGGTGCTGAAGCTGCCCACAGCCCTGGTGCAGGCGTATTATGCGCAGAACGCCCCGGCGCTGGCCCGGCCGGCCCATCCCGGCCTGCTGCTATTTCCGAAGAGCCCGCTGCTGCAGAGCCTATTTGCTTCGCTGCTGCCCTACCTGGAGCTGGAGCACCACCTGCCGGAAAAGCTGCTGGCCGTGAAGATGACCGAGGTGCTGGAAATCCTGCGCAGCCTCGACCCGCACAGCGACGCGGTGCTGGCCGACTTCGCCGAGCCCGGCAAGCTGAACCTGGTCGAGTTCATGGAGGCGAACTACATGTTCAACATCTCCCTGGCCAAGTTCAGCTACCTGACCGGCCGCAGCCTCAGCACCTTCAAGCGGGACTTCCAAAAAGCCTTTCAGCTGAGCCCGCAGCGCTGGCTCACGCAGAAACGACTGACGCTGGCGCACTACCAGCTGGCAGAAAAAAGCCGCAAGCCCGTGGAGCTGTACCTGGAGGTCGGCTTTGAGAACCTCGCGCATTTCTCCTACGCGTTCAAAAAGCAGTTTGGCTATCCTCCTACGGCCCTGCTGGCGCCCGGCGCCGGCCACCAACAGGGTCCTCCTAGCTGATACTGCGCGCCGGAGCACCTCGGCAGCGGCCCCGCGCACCGCCGCGGCGGCGGGTTCGCGCCTCCTTCTTATTCATCGCAAATATTTAACAAGGCGCCGATAAGCGCCTCATCGGCAGGGCTATGTCCTTGCCAAAGCACCCGGCTGAAATGGTTTCGCCGGCTCGTTTTTCCCAACAATCCAAAAAGTTAATCCCATGAAATCAGCCTTAGTAACCGGCGCTAATAAGGGCATCGGCCTGGAAGTCGCCCGCCAGCTCGCCCAGCAGGGCCTCTTCGTGTACCTCGGCTGCCGCGACTTGGCCAGTGGCCAGGCCGCCGTGCAGCAGCTCAACGCCGCCGGGCTCACGAGCCTGGAGGCCGTGCAGCTCGACGTTACCCGCCCCGATTCCATCCGGGCGGCGCGGGCGGCCATTGGCCTGAAAACGCCGGTGCTGGACGTGCTGGTCAATAACGCCGGCATTTCCGGCGGCATGGCGCAGTCGGCCCGGACGGCCACGCTGGAGCAGTTCCGGGACGTGTTTGAAACCAACCTCTTTGGCGTGGCTGGCGTCACGCAGGCGTTTCTCGACCTGCTGGAAAAAGCACCCGCGCCGCGCATCGTCAACGTGAGCAGCGCCATGGCCTCGCTGACGACCTACGCCGACCTCGATAACCCCAATTTCGACTACCGCTTCCCCGTGTACCAGTCCTCGAAAACGGCCCTGAACATGTACACCGTCAATCTGGCGCACGAGCTGCGCCACACACCTTTCAAGGTGAATGCGGTATGCCCGGGCTACACCAAAACCGACTTTACCGGCCACCAGGGCACCAGCACGCCCGAGGAAGCCGGCCAGCGCATCGCCAAATATGCCCTGCTGGGCGAGGACGGCCCCACCGGCCAGTTTTTCAGCGAAGAATACTTTCCCGCGCCCGCCAACTGCCCCTGGTAAGCCTTCCGCCCAGACCGCGGCACCGGGGCCGGCGGCTCTTGGCGTCTGAAAACAAGGCAGCTTGATTTCGGCCCGCCAGGAGCTGACTGACGCCGCCTGCTGCCCACCGCCCGGCCCGGTTTGATTTGTTTAGCTTTGCGCATGGCGTCTTCTTCCCTGGTCCCCGTTGCCTTGCCCGACCCGCAGAGCGCGGAGGCTCCCGCTGCGCAACTGCCGGCCGTCGTCGCCTCGGGCCAGGTCAATGTGTATGCCCGCGCCGACTTCCGGCTGCGCAAGCTCACGTATGGCCGGCGCGACTACTACAAGGTGGCCCTGACGACCGGCACCAGCCGCTACAACTACGCCACCCGCGGCGTGCTGATTGACCGGCCCGCGCTGGTCTTCTCCAACCCGCTCATTCCGTATTCCTGGGAGCCGGTTTCGGAGGAGCAGGGCGGCTACCTGTGCATGTTTACCGAGGAATTTCTCTTGCGCGACCGCGCCGCCAGCTTACAAGAATCGCCGCTGTTCCGGTTGGGCAGCGACCCGGTGTTTTTTCTCGACGAGGCGCAGTATACGGCGCTGGACCACCTCTTCGCCCAGATGCTCCGGGAGCTGAACTCAGGCTACCGCCACCAGCAGGAGGTCGTGCGCAACTACCTGGGCCTGGTCATCCACGAGGCCCTGAGACTGCAGCCCCAGGCCACGTACTACCAGCATTCCAACGCGGCAGCTCGGATTGTGGCTCTGTTTCAGGGGCTGCTGGAGCGGCAGTTTCCCATCGACTCGCCCGCGCACGGGCTGAAGCTGCGCACCCCGGCCGATTTTGCCCGCCAGCTCTCGGTGCACGTCAACCACCTGAACCGGGCCGTGCGCGCGCTCACCGGCAAGCCTACGTCGGCGCACATCGCTGGGCGTATCATCGCCGAAGCCCGGGCTCTGCTCCAGCACACGAGCTGGACCACGGCCGAAATCGCCTACGGCCTGGGCTTCGAATACCCCACCTACTTCAATAACTTCTTCAAGAAGCAGACCGGCACCACGCCGTCGGGGCTGCGCGCCCTGCTCAGCCAGGCGCCCGCCGCGGCCGCGCCGGTGGTTTGAATATCTTACGCTTTCGTTTGAATCTCGTTAGGGCGCCGCAGCCGGCCGGGAGGACCTTTGTGTTGTTCAGCTAACACACCTGCCTCTCCTGCCATGAAGTACGCTCTTATTACCGGTGCCAACAAAAGCATCGGCCTGGAAACTGCCCGCCAGCTCCTCCAGCAGGGCTATTACGTCTTTGTCGGCAGCCGCGACCTGGCCAACGGCCAGCAGGGGGTGGCCAGCCTTCGGGCCGACGGCCTGACCGAGGCCGAAGCCGTGCAGCTCGACGTGACGAGCGCCGACTCGGTGCGGGCCGCCCGCGCCGTCATCGGCCAGAAAACCGCCGTGCTGGACGTGCTCATCAACAACGCGGGCATCCTCGGGGGCATGTCGCAGCCAACCCTGACCACCGGCCTGTCCTTGATAAGGGAGGTGTTCGAAACCAATGTTTTCGGCGTGATAGCTGTGACCCAGGCGTTCATCGACCTGCTGCGGCTCTCGGCCGCGCCGCGCATCGTGAACGTGACGACGGGCCTGGCCTCGCTCACGCTGCACCACGACCCGACGTGGCGGTACTACAACATCACGGGCGCCGCCTACCACCCGTCGAAAGCGGCGCTGAATGCCTACACCGTGATGCTGGCCCAGGAGCTGCGCGATACCCCGTTTAAAGTGAATGCCGTGGACCCCGGCTACACGGCCACCGACTTCAACCACCACAGCGGCCCCGGCACCGTGCCCGATGCGGCGGCCCGCGTGGTGAAAGCTGCCTTGTTAACGCCGGAGGACCCCACGGGCCAGTTTTTCAGCGACGACAACGCGCCCCAGACGGGCATCAGCCCCTGGTAGAACCAGTTGCGCAGTTAGCCGCGGAACAGTTGCCGCTTGACAATCAGCTTTACTACTCTAAACTTCTTTCAAAAACCATGAAAATCATTCTCACCGGGTCGCTCGGGCACATTGGTCAGCCCCTGGCCCAACAGTTGGTGCAGCAAGGCCACGCCGTCACGGTCATCAGCAGTCAGGCCGACCGGCGGGCCGCCATTGAGGCGCTGGGCGCCGCGGCGGCCATTGGTTCTTTGGAAGACTCTGAATTCCTGGCCGCCACCTTGGCCGAAGCCGAGGCCGTGTACTGCATGGTGCCGCCCAACATGGCCGCGCCCGATGTGCTGGACCACTACCGGACCATCGGCCAGAGCTACGCCCGGGCCATTCGGCAGGCGGGCGTGCGGCGGGTGGTGCACCTGAGCAGCTGGGGCGCCGACCTCGACCACGGCACCGGCTTCATTCTGGGCTCGCACCAGGTTGAGGGCATTCTCAACGCGCTGCCCGATGTGGCGCTGACGCACCTGCGGGCCGGCTCGTTCTACTACAACCTGTACGGCTTTATGGGCATGATAAAGGCGCAGGGCATCATCGGCTCGAACTACGGCGCTGAGGATATAATCGTGCTGGCCGCGCCCACCGACATTGCCGCCGCCGCCGCCGAAGAGCTGACGAAAACTGCCGCCAGCGGCCCAAGCGTGCGCTACGTAGCCAGCGACGAGCGCACCGCCAGCGACGTGGCGCGGGCGCTGGGCGCGGCCATCGGCCAGCCCGGCCTGCAGTGGCTCACCTTCAGCAATGAGCAGACGCAACAGGCCCTGCAAGCGCAGGGCATCCCGGCTCATATCGCCACGAGCTACGTCGAGTTAGGCGCCAGCATCCACAGCGGAGCCATGCGGCAGGGCTACCTTCAGCACCCGCCCCAAACAATGGGAAAAGTGAAAGCCGAAGACTTCGCCCAAGAGTTTGCCGCCGCGTTCCAGAAAGCCTGAGCGCGCCGGGCAAGCCAGCGCCCACCGCCCACCCCGAATACCGAAATTTACTTCTATGAAACTCGCTGACAAAGGCCCCCTGGCGCCCGTGCCCACGCTGGCCGCCGTGCTCGAACCCATCTCGCAAGCTATTCAGGGCTGGCCCGGCATCATCGCCGCCGCTCACTGGGACCTTTACCGGGTGGGCGAAGTGGTGGACGGGGCCGATTTTTACGTGGGCGAGGCGGAGCTGGGCCACATTCACCTGAGCGGCGACGTGCATCTGGCCAGCAGCCCGGCCCTGGGCCAGACGCTGGTGGCCGGCGGCCTGGCCCGGCCCCTGCGCTTCGGCGGGGCGGCTTACCAGGGCTGGACGGAGTTTCGGGTACAAACCGCCGCCGACGCAGCGCAGGCCGCCTGGCTGTTCGAGCTGAACTACCAGCGCCTGCGCGGCCGGCCCGAAGCCGAGCTGTTGGCGGCAATAGAGGGCCGCTCGTCCGTTTCGTGACGGGCGTAACAGCGCGGGCGACTTGCACCTACTCGGCGCTGCTCATGTCGAGCGGCACGGCTTCGGCCTTGGCCGAGCCTGCAGCCCGTAGTTTTTCAACCGCCTGCCGGCCGCCGCTTTGCAGGCGGCGGCCGATAAACAC
>CAXUEM010000042.1:0-4659 GCA_964249885.1 uncultured Hymenobacter sp.
ATCTGCTACAGCGTTACGGAGCTTGGGTAGGGAACTTGCACACGGCCACGCATCAGGCGGCCGAGGCGGAAATTTCGGCCAGGCCGGCCGTGGTTTCGGCGTCGGCGGGGCCGGCCAGCAGCTCCTGCACCAGGGCGGCGCAGGCTTTTTCGGGGCGGGAGTGGCGCATGAAGGCCTCGCCGAGCAGAAAGCCCCGGTAGCCGGCCGCCCGCAGCTGCGCAATAGCCGGCGCGGTGCTAATGCCGCTTTCCGAGATTTTCACAAAATCCGCCGGAATTTCAGCGGCCAGGCCCAGCGAAGTATCGAGGCTGAGGCTGAAGTCGTGCAGGTTGCGGTTGTTGACGCCCACCAAGTCCACGGCGTCGGGCTGGGCGGCGCGGGCCAGTTCCTCGGCGTCGTGCACTTCCAACAGCACTTCCAGGCCCAGCGAGCGGGCCAGCTGGCCCAGGCGGCGCACCTCGGCGGGTTCCAGCACGGCCGCAATCAGCAGCACGGCGTCGGCGCCGATGCTCTTGGCCTCGAAAATCTGGTACTCGTCGATGACGAAATCCTTGCGCAGGATAGGGCAGAAATTATAGCGCCGCGCCACGGTCAGGTCGTCGTTTTTGCCCCCGAAAAACTCGGCGTCCGTGAGCACCGACAGGGCGGCGGCGCCGGCCTGCATGTAGCCCAGCGTGGTGCGCTCGACGGGCGCGTAGGCGTTGAGCCAACCCTTGCTGGGCGACTTGCGCTTGAACTCGGCGATGATGCCGCTCAAATCGTCGCGCAGCAGGTAGCGGCGCAGCGAGAGCGGGGCGCTCTCGAAATACAGGCTGCGCTCCAGCAGCTTGCGCGGCACTAGGCTCTGGCGCTCGGCCACTTCGCGGCGCTTGTGCAGGATGATGTTGTCGAGGATGGTAGGCATAGGTGGTATTGGTTTGGTTTTTAAACCTTCAGGCCGGGCGCGGCGCGGCTTGAGGGTAAATCAGGTTTCCAGCAGCCGCGCAAACGCCTGCCGCGCCCGGCCGGAGTCCAGCGACTCTTCGGCGGCAGCCAAGCAGGTAGCGAAATCATCGGCCAGCCGGGCGCAGCGCAGAGCCAGCGCGCCGCCGTCACGGCCAACGCCGCGCTGGGCCGGCGTAGCGCGGCCTTCCAGCACGTCTTTGAATTTATCGGCCGACTCGGCTACGGTGCCGCCGCCGGCCAGGTCGGCGGCGGCCAGCAGGGGGAGGTTCAGGCTGGCCGGGGTCAGCAGCTGTTCGCCGGCGCGGCTCACGACTTTGGCCGCGCCGGTCAGGCTCAGCTCATCGTAGCCATCGAGGGCGTGCACCACGGCGTAGGAGGCGGTGGTTTGCTGCAGCAGGTAGTGGTAGAGGCGCTGCAGTTCCAGGCTGAACACGCCCGCCAGCTGAAAGCGCGGCCGCGCCGGATTGACCAGCGGCCCCAGAATATTAAAGAACGTGCGCACGCCCAGCTCCCGGCGCACCGGCGCGGCGTGGCGCATAGCCGGGTGAAACGCCGCCGCGTGCAGAAAGCAGATGCCGGCCCGCGCCAATTGCTTGCGCATCTGCGCCGGCGGGCTCTGGAAATCATAGCCGAAATACGCCAGCACATCCGACGAGCCACAGACCGACGACACGCCGAAGTTGCCGTGCTTGGCCACTTTCACCCCGGCGCCGGCCGCCACCACGCAGGCCAGCGTGGAGATGTTGAGCGTGTCCTTGCCGTCGCCGCCCGTGCCCACAATATCCAGCAGCTCGTCGGTGCCCAGCTCCGGGTCGCGGCACAAGTCCAGCAGGGCCGCCCGGAAGCCGCCCAGCTCTGCCACCGTGATGGGCCGCATCCGGTACACGGTCAGGAAGGCCGCCGTTTCGGCCGGGTTCACCGCGCCCTGGCCCAGGGCCAGCATGGCCTCGCGCGCCTCGGCCTGGGTGAGGGGCTGCTGGTCGAAGAGCTTGTTGAGTAGATGCTTCAAATCGCAGATGTTGCAGATGAGGAGGATAACGCTGATGCGGGTGACGCTGACGGGCGGAGCAAGTCCCGCCCCCTACGCCAGCCAGTTTTCCAGCATCCGGGCGCCGTGCTCCGTGAGAACAGATTCGGGGTGAAACTGCACGCCGCGCACGTCATACTGGCGGTGGCGGAAGGCCAGGATTTCGCCGTCCACGTCGCGGGCCGTGGTTTCGAGGCTGGCGGGCATGGTGTCGGGGCGGATAGCCCAGGAATGGTAGCGGCCCACTTGCAGCCGCGCCGGCACTTGCTGGAACAGCCGCTCGTCGGGCGCCGTGATTTCGGCTTCCGTGGCCACGCCGTGCAGCACGGCCGGCAGGTTGTACAGCTCAGCCCCGAAGCTTTCGGCCAGCCCCTGATGCCCCAGGCACACGCCCAGAATGCGCTTGCTGGGCGCGTACTGCCGGATGATGCGCGGCATCAGGCCCGCCTCGGCCGGCACGCCGGGACCGGGCGAAAGCAGCAGGGCATCGTAGTGCTCAACTGCCGCCAGCGGCAGCTTGTCGTTGCGAATCACCGTGGTCTGGGCGCCGTGGCCCAGCTCGCGCAGCAGCTGCACCAGGTTATAAGTGAACGAGTCGTAGTTGTCGAGGACGAGGATTTTCATTTTGGAGTATATTCTAGAAGACCGTCATGCTGAGCGCAGCCGAAGCATCTCTACCGCGGCACTAATTCCATCGTTGTTTTCGGCTATTTACTTACGCATCAGAGATGCTTCGACTGCGCTCAGCATGACGGTCTTTTTGCAATTGATTACACGTTCTCCGCTTCTTTCAGCGCCTGCCGCAGCGCGGCCAGCTTGTGGTGCACCTCGTTCAGCTCGGAGTTGATGTCCGACACCGCCACCACGCCCGCGCCGGCCTGGTAGTAGAGCTGGTCTCCGGCGCTCAGAAACGAGCGTATCATGATGGCCAGGTTCACGTCGCCGTTGAAGCCCAGGTGGCCCAGCGCGCCGCCGTAGTAGCCGCGGGCGGTGGGCTCCAGCTCGTCAATGAGCTGCATGGCGCGGTGCTTGGGCGCGCCCGAGAGCGTGCCGGCCGGAAACGTGTCGGCCACGACCTGCAGCGGCTGGGCGTCGGGCGCCAGCGTCGAGCTGACCTCGCTCACGAGATGAATAACGTGCGAGTAGTACTGGATTTCGCGGAACACCTTGACTTTCACCGCATCGCCGTGGCGGGCCAGGTCGTTGCGGGCCAGGTCGACCAGCATGACGTGCTCGGCGTTTTCCTTCGGGTCGTCGGCCAGCTTTTGGGCCAGGGCGGCGTCCTGGGCGTCGTGGCCGGTGCGGCGGAAGGTCCCGGCAATCGGGAACAGGCTGGCCTGCCGGCCCTTGATGAGCACCTGCGTCTCGGGCGAGGAGCCGAAGAGCTTGTAGTCGCCGTAGTCGAAATAGAACAGGTACGGCGAGGGATTGATGGAGCGCAGGGCCCGGTACACGTTGAACTCATCCCCCCGGAAGCCCTGCTGGAAGCGCCGCGAGAGCACCAGCTGAAACACGTCGCCGCGCCGGCAGTGGTCCTGGGCCCGGGCCAGCGCCGCCAGAAACTCCGGGTCAGTCTGGTTGGTCGTCTCCTCACCCACCGTGCCGAACTCAAAGGCCGGCAGGCTGGGACTGCGCACCAGATTTACGAGCTGCGTGAGGCCATCGGCCGGCGACTCGGTGCCGGCCAGCGTGTGCTCGAAAATGTAGAGCTCGTTGCGGAAGTGGTTGATGGCAATGACGTAGCGGTACACCGCGAATACGGCGTCCGGAATCTGGCCCGCCGCCACCTTGGCCGGGTTCAGCGTCACGTCTTCAAAGTACTGCACCGCCTCGTAGCCCAGGTAGCCAAACAGGCCGTCGCTGATAAAGTCGAACCCGCTTTTCTCGGCCTTAAAGCTGCCGGCGAAGGCCTGCAGCCGGGCCAGCACGGCGCCTGGTTCGGCCAGCAGGGCATCGGTGCTGCTGCCATCGGGCCAGGTTTCCGTCACCCGACCGGCCCGCACCTCGAAGCGGGCCAGCGGGTCGCAGGCCAGGTACGAAAAGGCGTTTTGCTGGCCGTGGTAGTCGGAGCTTTCCAGCAGCAGGCAGTTGGGGTACCGGTCGCGTAGGCGCAGGTACAGGCCCACCGGCGTCACGGTATCGGCCAGCAGGCGCTGGTGGCGGGTGTGCAGGGAGTAGGTCATGAGTGAAAAGTCAGAAGCAAAAGCACAAAAAAAGCCCGGCTAGTTGGCCGGGCTACGCTGACTATAATGCGAAAAAGAAGGCTGAAACTCTAGCTGACTTTTTCGCACGCACAGGTTGTCCGTCCGAGGGTTCGGAAGGGCCACCACCAGCCATGCATCGTCAGGTTCGTTTTCATCGGGGTAAATCAACTACCGCTTGCGGTGCTGCAAAAGTAGAGCGGCCGCGTTTAGAAAACCACGCGCCGGCCATAATTTTTTTACGTCCCGAAAACCGGCGCGGCACCCGCCGGCTCGCCGGCCCCGAGCTTTGCCTGCCCCCTGCTGGATGGCCTCGGCTTCAAGCCCGGCGTCCGGCTTTCAAATTCGGCTACAGCTCAGGGCCGCGCTGGCCGCTTGCGGGCGCCACCGGCCGGGTGCGCGCCGTACAAAAAGCGGTAGCCGGCCTCAAACTCGCGGCGCCAGAACGCCTCGTTGTGCTGGCCGTCGGGGCGGGTTTGAAGGTTG
>CAXUEM010000042.1:4669-14440 GCA_964249885.1 uncultured Hymenobacter sp.
CCATGGTCGGGCTTTCGGTGGTGCCGCTCACGAAGTAGAAGCGCGTGTCGGGCCGGGCCGGGTGCTGGCGCAGGTAGGTCAGCAGCGGCGTTTCGGCAAACCAGTAAGCCGGCGAAAACGCGGCTACTTTGCCGAACACGCCCGGGTATTTCAGGGCCGCGTAGGTGGCAATGAGCGCGCCCATGCTGGAGCCGCCGATGCCCGTGCTGGCCCGGCCCGGCTGGGTGCGGTAAGTGGCGTCGATGTGCGGCTTGAGCGTTTCAACTAGAAAAGCCAGGTACTGGTCGCCCTCGCCGCCGGCCTTGTACTGCTCGTTAGGCCAGGGAGAGTACTCGTCCAGGCGGGCCGGGCCGTTGTCGACGGCCACGACAATGCACTCAGCCGCCCCCAGGCCGCCGGCCTGCAGCTGGGCCAGGGTTTCATCCACGCCCCACTCGCCCGAAAACGAGGTTGCGGCGTCGAACACATTCTGGCCGTCTTGCAGGTATAGCACGGGGTAGCGGCGGGCGGCATTGGCCGGGGCGGCGTAGCCGGTGGGCAGATACAGCCACACGCGCCGGGGGCGCCCCCCCAGCTGGGGCATGGCAAAGGCCGGGCTCATCACCTGCACGTTGGGATTGGCCGTAGATGCCGGCGGCGCGGCCGGCTGGCCACTCAGGTCTTTCCAGTTGGCAATCTGGTGCGCCACGGCGGCCGGCCCCGCCCCGAACGTGTAGCGGCGGTTGGCCGCATCGGCAGGGCCAACGGCGCTTTCCACGGTGGCCCAAGAGCCGCGGGTAAACTTATACTCGATGGTGCCCGCGCCGGCGGGCAGCGTGATTTCGTAGGAGCCGTCGGCTAGGCGGGTCAGGGCGTGCGCCGCGCTGCCCGGATTCCAGCTGTTAAAGGAGCCCGCCACATAAAGCGTACCCCCTGCTGGCGTGGCCGCGGGCACGGCCGTCACGCGCAGCGTCACCTGGGCCAGGGCCGGCAAGCCCAGCAGGGCCAGCAGGCCGGTCAGCAGCGGTTTTACGAATAACATAGAAGCAACGGTCGAAGCAGTGGCCGAAGGTACGGCCCAGGGGCAGCTCCCCCACCTGCCCCCGGGCCGGGCGTCGGCCGGCCGGCAAATGGAAACAATTCGGGTGAGGTCGTGATTTGGCAAATTGGGGCGGGCAGGGCGGCGCAGCCAAGCGCCGAGCAGATAGCTTCCTTGTTGCTTTTTTGGGGTCTTAAATCGTTTGCACTGAAGCTAACTGCAACCTTTTCAATCGTTTGCGCCTCCAGCTCTGGCATATTTGCTAAAGTCCGTTTAACTTCGGTAACAGCATCCCGGCCTTTGCTTTACCTTTACAGCCCTTGTGGCCAAACCACTCGCTTTATTTCCCACCTTTCTCCTCCATTTTTTTCACTTTTCCGTTTCTTATATGAGACACCCCTACTTGGCGAAACTTTGGTTTCTGCTATTATTTCTGGGCTGTGGCTTTTCCTCCACGAAAACGTTTGCGCAGACGGCCACCGGTTCGGTGAGCGGCCGCGTGACGGACGAGAAGCGCGAGGGCGTGCCCGGCGCAACGGTACTAATTGAGGGCAGCTCGCTGGGCTCGTCTACCAACGTAGACGGCACCTACAACATCCAGAACGTGCCGGCCGGCCCGCGCACGCTCGTCATTTCGTTCGTGGGCTACAACACCGTACGCGTGCCCGTCACCGTCACGGCCGGCCAGAACACGGAAAGCTCCGCCAGCCTGACCGAGAATACCACCCAGCTTTCCGAAGCCGTGGTAGTGGGCTACGGCACCCAGCGCCGGCAGGACCTGACGGGCGCCGTCGAGCAAATCACCGAAAAGCAGTTTGTGAAAGGTCAGGTAACCAACCCCGAGCAGCTGATTCAGGGCAAGGTGGCTGGTGTGCAGATTACGACCGGGGGCGGACAGCCCGGCGCCGGCACCGAGATTCGCATTCGCGGCGGCTCGTCGCTGGCGGCGTCCAACGCGCCGCTCATTGTGATTGACGGTGTACCGGTGGACAACACAACCATTGCCGGCGCCGGCAACCCGCTCTCGCTCATCAATCCCAACGATATTGAGAGCATCACGGTGCTCAAAGATGCCTCGTCCACGGCCATCTACGGGGTTCGCGCCTCCAACGGCGTTATCATCGTCACCACCAAAAAGGGCGTACAGGGCGACCAAATTCGCGTCAATGCCTCGACCCAGTACTCAGTTTCTCGGCCTACCGGCTACGTCGACGTACTGTCGGCCGACGAACTGCGGGAGCTGGTTCGGCTCCGCGGCTCGGCCAGCCAGCGCGCTTCACTCGGCACGGCGAACACGGACTGGCAGCGCGAGATTTTCCGCACGGCCCATACCTCCGATAACAACGTGAGTCTAAGCGGCTCGGCCGGACAGCTGCCCTATCGGGTTTCGGGGGGCTTCCTGCACCAGGAAGGCTTGCTCAAGCGCAACACCCTCAAGCGGTACAGCGGCGCCCTCAACCTAAGCCCGGTGCTGCTGGATGGCAAGCTGCGCGTGAACCTGAACCTGCGGGGCTCCTGGATTGACAACCAGTTCTCGAACCAGGGCGCCGTGGGTTCGGCTGTCTCCTATGACCCCACCCAGCCCATTACCTCGCCGGCCGGACGCTACATTCCTTTCGGCGGCTACGTCGAGTTTCTCGACCCCAGCGGCAACGGTCAGCTCAACTCCTTGGCGCCGCTTAATCCAGTGGGCCTCATCAACACCCGCCGCGACCGTAGCACGGTCAAGCGTAGCATCGGCAATCTGCAGTTGGATTATAAGCTGCCATTCGTGCCAGGCTTGAGCGCCAACCTGAACCTGGGCTACGACATTCAGCGGGGAGTAGGCACCCTTGGGCCCGGCCGCCTGGATTTCCTGGCTGGCTACTCGTACCAGAAATTCCAGAACCGCAGCTTTATTTTTAATAACCGCTCGGCCAACGGCGAAATTTTTCAGCAGCCGACGCCGCTCACTTATTCGGGCGAAGACAACTATTTGAACACGAATGTGCTGCTGGCTTTTTTCAGCCGCGCGAACTACAATATCCGGGACCGCTACCTTTTCACCGGCACCCTGCGCCTGGACGGCACGTCGCGCTTCAACCCTGACCCCTACGGCTTGTTCCCGTCGGCGGCCTTTGCCTGGCGCGTGAAGGGTGAGAAGTTTCTGGCCGACGTAAGCTCGGTGTCGGACCTGAAGCTGCGCCTGGGCTACGGCATTACCGGTCAGCAGGACCTGGGCGGCAACTTCTACCCCTTCCTGGC
This sequence comes from uncultured Hymenobacter sp., assembly GCA_964249885.1. GTDB lineage: Bacteria > Bacteroidota > Bacteroidia > Cytophagales > Hymenobacteraceae > Hymenobacter. The sequence goes on from CAXUEM010000042.1 coordinate 7,932, forward strand.
TGGCCTGACGCAAAGTAGCAACACTGCCCAGTACCAGTTGGGCAACACCTTCCTGCGCACCCTGCGCCCCGACCAGTACAATCCCGACATCACCTGGGAGACGACGACGACCTACAACGTGGGTCTGGACTACGGCTTCTTCGGCGGCCGTTTCTACGGCACCCTGGACCTGTACCAGCGCGACACCAAGGACCTGCTGAACTTCCGCACCATCGGTCCGCTGGAAGGTTTGTCTAATGGTGGCATCTTCAACACCGGCTCGCTCACCAACAAAGGCGTCGAATTCGTTGGCAACCTGGATGTGGTAAAGGGTGACCGCCTGAACGTGACAGTGAATGCCAACGCGACCTATAACCGCAACCGCATCACGGCCCTGACCGGCAGCGAGTCGGCCAGCGACGTGGGGCAGCCCACCGGCGGCATCGGCGGCGGCGTAGGCAACAACATTCAGATTAACACCGTGGGCTTCCCCTCGCAGTCGTTCTACGTGAACCAGCAGGTGTACGGCACCGACGGCAAGCCGCTCGAAGGCGTGTACGTGGACGCCAACGGCGACGGGGCCATCAACAGCTCGGACCGCTACCGTTACAAGTCGGCCCGGCCGGATTACCTGCTGGGCGGCGGCGCCAACCTCTCGTACCGCGGCGCCAGCTTGGCCTTCACCGTGCGCGCCAACCTGGGCAACTACGTGTACAACAACGTACGCTCCAATAGCTTCTACGACGCCAGCACCAACGGCCTCGTCTTCAACCGCAACCGCGAAATCCTGGAGTCGGGCTTTACCTCAGCCCAGTACTTCTCGGACTACTACATTGAGAACGCCTCGTTTCTGCGCATGGAGAACATCACGGCGGGCTATAACTTCGGTGACTTGGTTCGCAAGGGCTCGAACCTAAGCGTCTCGTTTGCAGTTCAGAACGCGTTCGTGCTAACGAACTATTCCGGGCTTGACCCGGAAATATCCGGTGGCATCGACAATACGATTTACCCCCGGCCTCGTACGTTCACCATCGGCCTCAATGTGGGCATCTAATCTCTCCTCAACTACTATAGTTATGTACTCTAAATTCACTCGTACGTTGGGGATGCTGGCGCTGGCCGCCGGGTTGTCCTCCCTTTCTTCCTCCTGTACCGGCGACCTCGACCAAACGCCCAGCTACTCGGCCAACGCCGAGGTAGTGTACCGCGACCCGGCTCAAATTAGGCAGGTACTGGCCCGCCTCTACGCTACGTTCGCCGTGAGCGGTCAGAATGGCCCGGCCGGCGCGCCCGACATCAGCGGCATTGACGAGGGTTTCTCGAATTACCTGCGCCAGTACTGGCAGATTCAGGAAGTAACCACCGACGAGGCCATTATCGGCTGGAACGACGGCAACCTGTTCAGCCTGAACACGCTGCAGTGGAACGCCGACAATGAGTTTGTGCGTGCCACCTACGACCGCATTTTCTACGAAATCGCGCTCTGCAACGAGTTCATTCGTCAGACTTCCGACGCCAAGCTCTCGGAGCGCGGCATCAGCGGCAGTGAGGCCGGTAACATCCGCACCTACCGCGCCGAGGCTCGCCTGTTGCGCGCCCTCTCCTACTGGCATAATATTGACCTGTTCGGCGGCGGCCCATTTGCCACCGAAGATGCCCCTATTGGGAGTGTGCCGGGTTATAAAACCCGAGCCGAACTTTTCGCCTTTGTGGAGTCGGAGTTGAAAGACTTGGACGCCAACAATTTGCTGCTGGCGCCGCGCGGCGAATACGCCCGCGCCGACCGCGCCATGTGCTGGACCCTGCTGACCAAGCTCTACCTGAACGCCCAGGTGTACACGGGCACCAACCGCGCGACTGATGCCGTCACTTACGCCAAAAAGGTGATGGGGGCCGGCTACTCGCTGACACCTACCTACGCCAACTTGTTTCTGGCCGACAATGATAAGAACGGCGCCCAGAACGAGGTTATCTTCCCCATCACCTTCGACGGCATCCGGACGCAGACCTTCGGCGGCATGACTTACTTGGTGCACGCGCCGGTGGGCCGTGCTGTGCCGCCGGCTTCCATTGGCATCAATGGCGGCTGGGGCGGCTTGCGCACCAAACCCAACCTGACGGGCCTCTTCAGCCTGACGACCACCGGCGATGACGCGCGGGAGAGCCTGTTCTTCACCAAGGGCCAGAATCCGAACGTAGATACGCTCAGTTCGTTTGCCAGCGGCGTCCTGATTACAAAGTTTAAAAACGTCACCTCGACCGGGCAGGGCGGCTCTGACTCCCAGGAGAAAGGTGGCACCGGCAACTACGCCGATACCGACTTTCCAATGTTCCGGCTGGCCGATGTGCACCTAATGTACGCCGAAGCCGTGCTCCGCGGCGGCGCGGGCGGCAGCACGGCTGAGGCACTTACCCTGGTGAATAACATCCGGGCGCGGGCCGGGGCCGCCCCGCTGGCGGCGCTGGCGCTGAACGACATTCTCAATGAGCGGGCGCGGGAGTTGTTCTGGGAAGGCCACCGCCGGACCGACCTGATTCGCTTCGGCCGCTACGCCACCGGCAACAACTGGCCCTTCAAAGGCGGGGTGCAGCCGGGCCGCGATGTGGAGGCGACTCGGGTACTGTTTCCGATTCCGAATACAGCGCGGGTGGCTAACACCAACCTACCGCAGAACCCCGGCTATTAATAAACTTTTTCTGGTTGGCCTTATGTTCTGGGGCCAACCAACTTTTTAGCTTCATCCTCATATCTTTTCATTTATGAAAAACTGGTTCTCTAAACTGACAGTCGGGGCACTTTCGCTGCTGGCCGTTACGGCCTGCGAAAAAGACGAAACGCGGGTAGTTGCGCAGGCTGATGCTGCCCCCAAGCTCACCACTTCGGGAAACAACTTGACCTTGTTGCAGGATAAAGCGGCGGACAAAGCTGTTACCTACACCTGGACGCCAACTACTTTTGGCTTTAACTCCGTGGTTACTTACACACTGCAGTTCGACAAGAAAGGTGGTGACTTTAGTGCCCCCTCCTCATTCAGTGTCGGTAGTGCCTTGTCCAGGACTTTGACGGTGTCCGAATTGAACAGCATTTACGTTGGCAAGGGGCTGGTTAACACTACCACAACGCCCGCACAACTAGATGCCCGCGTGGTGGCTTCGATTGGTCCTAAGTCGGCTGATGTTATTTCTACGGTCAGCACCATCACTGCCACCCCTTACAACTTCTGCGACCAGCCGGCCCCCTCCAAGGCGTGGGCGCTTATTGGTCCGGCTGGTAAGGACTGGGGCACGGACATCGCCATGACGTATGACTGCGCCACCAAAACCTATACCTACACCGGTCCGCTTAATGCCGATAAGTTTAAGTTTCGTTATGGTGGCAGCGCCCCGGCAGATGGTATCAAACCATGGGACATCAATCTGGGTGGTACCGCGAGCACGGGTGGCGAACTCACCCAAGGTGGTCCTGACTTGGCCATTACCAAGGCCGGCACCTACACCATCACGCTGAGTCCTACTATTGGGGCGGACAATAAAGCTGCTGGTTCGTTCACTATTAAATAAACTCGCATTCTAGGTTCTTAAAAAAGCCGCTGCCAGTCAGCGGCTTTTTTTATGCTTATAATACAGCGCGGCCATATCACGCTAATTAGTGGCTTGTGCTCCTTGTAATTCCAGTTGGTCAGGCCCGGGTCACATCCGGCCGCAACAGTTGAATGGCGGGGCTGATAGCCACGCGTTAAAATCTAGCTGTTGAAGCCGCCTGACTAGTTGAATCGGTTTCGCGGCTACTACGCGCAGACAGACTACAGACTTAATTAGCATGCTCTTGTGCGCGCCCCCCTGCTGGCCGGCTTGGCTGTGCCTAAGTATTAAACAAGGGCCTTGCGCAGGCTGCTTGCGCTGCTGTCCCAGGCGCCGCTAGTAGCAGCCGGAGCGGGCACCACGATGAGCAGCCGGGTTGCCAGCAGGGGGGTATTTTTCGCATCAGCGGCGCTTGGCTGGCTGAGCTGGATTCTGATTTCTCATTCACTTTCTAGCGGCTGGAACCAGATATCTAACTGCCCCAGCATAGCCTTCCAAGTAGCGTCACACAAAAAGCCCCCGCTGCCAGCTGGCAGCGGGGGCTTTGCTTTAGTGGCTTAGCACTTCCCAGTAGGACGTACTACAGCACCACTTTGCGGGTAGCAACTTTGTCGCCTACCTGCACGCGCACCAGGTAGGTACCGGCGGCCAGGTTCGACGTGTTGAGGGGGGCGCTCTGAGCACCGGCCGCTTTCACGCCCTTTTCGACGACGCGCACGGTGCGGCCCATCAGGTCGGTGAGCACGATGCTGACGTTGGCGCTGCGGCCCAGCACCTGATAGCTAACGCGGGAAGCACCGGTAGCCGGGTTCGGGAAGATGTTGAGGCCGATGGCGGCAACGGCCGCTTTGTTGCTGAGCGTAACAGTCAGGTTAGTAGCCGTGAGGTTGAGCGTGGCGGCCTGCCGGCCCGGCAGAGTCGCAAAATCAAAGGTGCCGTTAGCCAGGTTGCCACTGTTAGTCGTCAGTGGCGCGCTGGTTTGCGGGATAAAATCGCTGGAAATGTAGTTGCTGGAGCTGCCGTTCTGCAACACGAAAACATCCAGCCGGGGAGTGCCCGTTGCGGCACCGATGGCGGTGCGGTCCAGCTCAATTTCCCAGCCATAGGTTCCGGCGGCGCCATAGGCGTCACTGCTCGTAGCAATGGGCGTAGTGGTAGTGCCGGTGGTCGTAGCGAAACCAGGATTGGCCGTCAGGTTGCCGTTAGACGTGTTGCGGTAAGCAACGCGGGCACCGGCCAGCATGGGAAAATCGGCATCGTTGGCAATCGTCAGTGCCGCACCAGTGCCGGCGAGGGTGGTGGTTACTTCCCTGGCCACGACAGTGGTTGCGTTGGTATATTTGGCGGCCTCAATGCGGAAGTTGGTAGCGACGTTAGTGCCGGTCTCATTGGTCACGGAACGCAGTGACAGCGACAGGTCGGTCGCCAGTTCAAGCTTGGCCGTCAGGTCCGCGTTGTAGGTGCCAGCGGCACTGGCGGGCAAGGCCGTACCGGCGGGCACGCCACCGGCAGTGGGCAGGTCCAGAAACAGCTGGAACGCGTTGGTATTGTTCTGAACGGTACCGCCAACGAAGAAGTATACCTTGGTGGCCGTGCTAGCCGCGTACAGGCTGAGCAAGCCTTGGTTCTCACCAAAGCCGCGGGAGTTGGTGAATTTGCCAACCAGCACGTAGTTGGTAGCTGATATTTCGGCGGCGTTCAGCACGCCGTCAACGGTGATGGTCTGCGCCTGAGCTTGGAGGGAGGCAACTGCCAGCGCTGAAGCCGCAGCAAGAGTAAAGAGTTTTTTCATGGTAACTGAAAAATGAAAATAGGTGGGGGTTGATGTTCGGGCAGCGTATACGCTTTCCTTCGGGTAAAAGTAGCGAGCGTAAAACAAGAAATAAAGTGTTGCGCCGCAAAATTTGCAAAACCTGCACCTCAATTGCATTTATTATGAAAAGATAAGAGCCGTTGCAAGGCTTGATAATTAATCTTGTGTTAGATTGGGACATAGCACTCGACACAGAATTACAACATGTAGGCTCTGGGCTCCATTGCTGAAAAGTTGTGTCCGCATCAGCCAGCCGTTGCTATTACCGGAGCGTTTGATATGTGCTTTGTATCCCCACTAGCCTAGTTTATCTACCTGAATCTGCTTGAGTACAAAGCGTTAATCACTGTAACCGGGTGCCAGCTAACGCAAGTAAATAGCCTCCACATCAACGTGCACCGGCGGCGCCCCTGCTGGCAGTACCACTTCATCCACCAGCAATTGCAGAGCCTCGGTTTCGGCTAGCTGCAAAGTGGGAGGCGCGGCACGTTGAAATTCCAGGGGCAGGAAACCCGGATACGGCCGCGGCATGAGCAGCAGCGGGGCTGGCCGGAAGGCACTGAGCGGAATGCGCACTTCGCGCAGCTCGGGGCCCAGCGCAACGAGTGCGGCAAAGGCGGCTGCATCGCGGGTAATCAGTCGCAGCTGCACGCCCACGGGCTGGCTGGCGCGGGCCACGACCACGACTTCCCGAAAAGCGGCCAGGTCGGACTTGCGGCTGGCCAGCCGGTCGGCGTAGTAGGCGCGCAGAGCCGTGGCCGGACCGGTGCCAGCAGGGGGTGTGGCCGGCGCGCTGGCCGGGGGCGGGCCCTGCACGAGGCGCAACGCCAGCGCGCCGGCCGGCGCGGTAGTCACGTAGTCGGTCCAGGTGTGGCGGCCCAGGCCGCGGGCCTCGCTGCGCTCCTGGTCGTGGGCGGCACGGAACAGGTAAAGCGGCGCGGCGGACGGTACCAGCGGCACTTCCCAGCTTTCCGGCGCCGCGTAGTCGTAGTCCTGCGGGGTGCCGGGGTGGGCGCCGGGAAACGTAAGGGCCGGCTGGCCGGCTTTTTTCAGAATTAGCCAGTAGCGCAGCAGGCCAGGGTAGGTTAGCTCGGCGGGCACGGTGGCCTCGACGGTAGCGTAGGCAGGGCGGCGC
>CAXUEM010000043.1:0-4836 GCA_964249885.1 uncultured Hymenobacter sp.
GGCGACGAGATCGATCGCGTTGGTGAGCAGGATCGTGCCCGCGCCGGCCGCGCCAGTGCAGGCCACGCCCGCCCCGCTCACCTTCTACGGCTTCGTGGATGGTTACTACGGCTACGATTTCGACAACGACCGCACCCAGGACCGGCCGGGCTTTCTGTACTCGCACGACCGCCAGAACGAGTTCACCGTGAACCAGGGCATCCTGGGCATGCGCTACCAGGACGAGCGGGTGCGCGGCGCGTTTGGCATCCACGCCGGTTCCTACGTCACGGCCAACTACGCGGCTGAGGACCAGGTGTTCAAGCACATCTACGAGGCCTACGCCGGCTTCCGGCCCTTCGCAAAAGCCTGGCTCGACGTGGGCATCTTCGGCTCACACATCGGGTTCGAGTCGGCCATTAGCAAAGACAACTGGACGCTGACCCGTTCGCTGATGGCCGAAAACTCGCCCTACTACGAGGCCGGCGCCAAGCTCACCTACGAAGTGGACCCCAAGCTGACGCTGACCGGGCTGGTGCTCAACGGCTGGCAGAACATCCGCGAAAACAATCAGGCCAAAGCCGTGGGCACTCAGCTGCAGTGGAAGCCGTCGGACAAAATTCTCATCAACAGCAGCGGCTTCTACGGCCAGGAGCAGCCCCGGGACTCGGTGCGCCGCCGACGCTACTTCCACGATTTCTACGTGAGCTACGCCGCCACCGACCGCCTGAGCTTGGCGCTGGTCTTCGACGTGGGCAAGCAGGAAAACGAGCGGCGCGGGGCCGATGCCGACACTTGGCATACCGGCGCCGCCTTCGCGCGCTATAAGCTGGCCGAGAAGTGGACCACGGCCCTGCGCGGCGAATACTACCAGGCCGAGCGCGGGGTCATCATCGGCTCGTTCGCGCCCGCTGTGGGCACGCCCAACTCCTTCATGCGGGGCGGCTCACTCAACTTCGACTACGCTCCCACCGGCAACGTGCTAGTGCGCGTCGAGGGCCGGGTGCTTAACGCCAAGGACAACATCTTTCTGGAAACCGGCGGCCGCAGCCGCGACACCTACGGCAACCTGACGTCGAGCATCGCCATTTCCTTTTAATTCCCGCGTCGGCGCACTACTTGTGCGTCAGGCCGAGCGCCGCCGAAGCATCTTTCCCGCGCAAGTACTTCAATAGTTCAACGAAGCGAGAGAGATGCTTCGGCTGCGCTTAGCCTGACGGGCTGATGGTTTTAATTCCAACCTTTTCTTATGAACCCCGCCGAAGAATCTTTGCGCGAGCAGTCGGCTGAGCGGTTTCTGCGCCTAGTGCAGGAGCGGCGGCGCGGGCGCTTAAAAATTTACCTGGGTCTGGCCGCCGGTGTGGGCAAAACCTACCGGATGCTGCAGGAAGCCCACGAGCTGCTGGCCCACGATGTGAACGTGCTCGTCGGCTATGCCGAAACCCACGGCCGGGCCGGCACCGTGGCCCAGCTGGCGGGCCTGCCCCTGCTACCGCGCAAAAGCGTGTTCTACAAAGGCCGGGCGCTGGAAGAAATGGACCTCGACGGCATTTTGAAGCAGCGCCCGGCCGTGGTGGTGGTGGATGAGCTGGCCCACTCCAACGTGCCCGGCTCGCGCCACGAAAAACGCTGGCAGGACGTGGAGGAAATCGTCAACGCCGGCATTTCGGTGATTACGGCCCTGAACGTGCAGCACCTCGAAAGCCTGCATGACCAGGTGCTGCGCATCACCGGCACCGACGTAACCGAGCGCGTGCCCGACGCCATTTTGCGGGCCGCCGACGAGGTGATTAACGTGGATTTGACCGTGGACGAGTTGCGCGGCCGGCTCCAGGACGGCAAAATTTACGCCCCCGACAAAGTGCCGGCCGCGCTGGCCAACTTCTTCCAGCCCGAGCACCTGCTGCAGCTGCGCGAGCTGGCCTTGCGTGAGGTGACGCGGGTGCTGGGCTACCAGATTGAAAGCGACGCGGGCGGCGCGCCCGCCGTGGCTCCGCGGCGCCGCAACGCCGACCGCCTGCTGGCCTGCATTAACTCCAACGACCGGGCCGCCAAGGAAATCATCCGCAAGACATCGCGTCTGGCCGACCGGTTCGGGGCCGCCGCCTGGTACGTGCTTTACGTGCAAACCGGGCGCGAAACTGCCGACCGCATCGGCTTGGCCACGCAGCGCCACTTGCTGAATAACCTGCAGCTAGCCACCGAACTGGGCGCGCAGATTCTGCGGGTGAAAACCGACAACGTGGTGGCCGCCATCCAGCGCGTGGCTCAGGAAAAGAACGCTACTCTGCTCGTGTGCGGCGTCACGGGCGAGAAGGGTGGTGCTTGGAAGCGGATTTCGCGCCGTAGTATCACCAACGACCTGATTCGGGCCGTGGCCCGCGACGAAACCGACCTGGATATGTACCTGGTCACTTATTAGTCGTCAGTTGCCAGTTGGTAGTTGTCAATTGCCGGTTGTCAGCATTACCAAAGTCGCCATGAGGTACCAACAACCAGCACTACCAGCTAACAATCAACAACTATACAGCTGACAGCTGACAAGCCTATGAACCTTAGAACTAAAATCACGCTAGGCTTCCTAGCCATGCTGCTGCTGCTGCTCAGCATTGGGGGCTACGGCTATTACGCCCTGCGCCAGCTGGACCGCAGCTCGCGCAACGTGCTTGCGGCCAACTTGCACTCCGTAAATCTGGGTCAGCAGATGCTGCGCAGCCTTGACCAGCTGGGCCGCCAGCCGCTGGCCGATACAGCCGGTACGGCCCGCTTCGTGGCCGCGCTAGACCAGGAAGCCCGCAACGTCACTGAGCCCGGCGAGCAGCAGCTTGTGAACGAGCTGCTCCGGCGGACGCGGCAGTTGCAGGGCCAACAGCAGGCCGCCCGTGGTGCCGGCGGCACAGCCACTACCTCGGCCGAGCCGGCCGCGGCGCTGCGCCGCCTCACTTACGAGATGATACAGCTGAATACCAGTGCCCTGAGCCGGAAAACCGAGGCCGCCAACCGCCGCGCCGACCAGGCCAACCGCAACCTGCTAGCTTTCCTGACCTTGGCCACGCTGCTGGCCCTGGGCTTGGTGGCCAGCGTGCCCGAAGCGGCGGTGCAGCCGCTGCGCAAGCTCACGGCGGCCCTGAACCACGCCACCGAGCGCGACTTTTCGGCCACTATTCCGCAGGAAAGCCGCGACGAGTTCGGGCAGGTGGCGCTGGCCTTCAACCGCATGCTGAGCCAGCTGCGCGAGTACCGAACCTCCACGGCGGCCGAGCTGATAACCGAGCGCAACCGCGCCGCCAGCATCGTCAACACCCTCGACGAAGGCCTGCTGCTGCTGGACGCCAACCGCCGCATCGTACTGGCCAACCCCGTGATGTGCGAGCTGCTGGGCTTGCCGGCCGAGCAGCTAGTGGGCCAGCCCGCCCCCCTGCTGCGCCTGCAAAACGACCTGCTGCAAACCCTGCTTACCCCGCTCGACGCCCCCAACCGGGCGGCGGCCGTGGCCGAGGCCCCACTCTTGCGCATCAGCCAGCGCGGCGAGGAAGCGTTTTATCGCCTGGCCGTGCAGGACTTGGTGTCTTTCAACAAGGCCAGCGACAAGACCGAGTTCGTGGGCCAGATACTGACCCTGCGCAACGTGTCGGACTTCAAAAAGCTCGACCAGGTGAAATCGAACTTCCTAGCCACCGTCTCGCACGAGTTGAAAACGCCGCTCTCGAGCATGAACATCAACCTCCGGCTCCTGCAGGATGAGCGCCTGCCCGCCGATGAGCGCCAGCGCGTCACGGCCAGCGTGCGGCAGGAAACCCAGCGCCTGCAGCGCATGGTGGCTGAGCTACTCGATGTCTCACGCCTCGACGCAGGCGCCGGCATCCAGCTCGACGTGCGCCCCACCAGCCTCGCCGACGTGGTGCAGTACGCCACGGCCACCGTGCAGGCCCAGCTTGATGACAAGCACCTGCGCTTGGACCTGCAATTGCCCCCCGGCCTGCCCGCCGCCCGCGCCGACGTAGAAAAAACCACTTGGGTGCTCATCAACCTGCTCCCCAACGCCATCCGCTACTCCCCGGTGGGCGAGGCCCTGACCGTGTGCGCCGCTCCGGTCGGTGCCTTCGTGCAGGTGAGTGTGCAGGACCGCGGCCCCGGCATCGCGCCCGACCACCACGACCGGATTTTTCAGCGCTTCGCCCAGATTCCCGATAAAACCGGCTACCGCGGCGGCTCCGGCCTGGGCCTGAGCATTGCCCGCGAGTTCATCACCACGCAGGGCGGCCGGCTATGGGTGGAAAGTGAACTGGGCACTGGCAGCACGTTTCACTTTACCTTGCCAGCGGTGGGGTAGGCCATTTTAAAAGTTGTTTTTGATTTTGCGGCTCTGGCCTACTGCTTTAGCTCCCGCCCGCCTATGTCTGACTCCCCTTCTTCGCCGCACGCCCGCATCACAGCTGCCGGCTCGCTCATTGCGCTGGGCATTGTGTACGGCGACATTGGCACCTCGCCGCTTTACACTGTGCGCGGCGTGTTTGCTCATCGGCCCGTGACCGAGGACGTGGTGCTGGGCACCATCTCGTGTATTATCTGGACGCTGACGCTGCTCACGACGGTGAAGTACGTGCTCATTGCCCTGCGGGCTGACAACCACGGTGAGGGCGGCATTCTGGCCCTGTATGCCCGGCTGCGGCGGCTGCCGGTGAAGTGGCTTTACCTCGTGGCCATCGTCGGGGCGGCAGCCCTGCTGGCCGACGGCATCATCACGCCGCCCATCTCGGTGTCGTCGGCCATCGAAGGGCTGCGGGTGCTGCGGCCCGGCCTCGACACGGTGCCTATCGTCATCGGCCTCATCGTGGCGCTGTTCGCGTTTCAGCA
>CAXUEM010000043.1:4846-5939 GCA_964249885.1 uncultured Hymenobacter sp.
GAAGGGCTCGATCAAGTGGCCTGGCCCGCTTTTCGTGACGGTCTGGTGGCTGGGCACGACGGCCTTGCTGCCCGCCGTCCTGTCCTGGTTCGGCGGCTACGACACCACCTACGGCGGGCTCGCCGGCATCATCGTGGCGCTGTTCGCGTTTCAGCAGTTCGGCACGGTCATTATCGGCAAGCTGTTCGGGCCGGTGATGCTGGCTTTTTTCGTCATGCTGGCCGGGCTGGGCATCAAGGAGTTGGTACAGGCGCCGGCCATTTTCCGGGCTCTTAACCCCTATTATGCCCTGCGGATGCTGACGCAGGTGCCGGGCGCGTTCTGGCTCTTGGGCTCCATCTTTTTGTGCAGCACCGGCGCCGAGGCGCTCTATGCCGACATGGGCCACGTGGGGCGCCGCAACATCTACGTGAGTTGGAGCTTCGTCAAGCTCTGCCTCGTGCTCAACTACTTGGGCCAGGGCGCGTGGCTGCTGCGCCACCAGGGCCCGGCGCTGGGCGAGCAAAACCTGTTTTTTCTGCTGATACCGCCGGCCCTGCTGCTGCCGGCTATCGGGCTCTGCACGCTGGCTACCATCATTGCCTCGCAGGCCCTGATTTCCGGCTCGTTTACCCTCGTCATCGAGGCTCTGCGGCTGCACTTCTGGCCGAAAGTGCGCGTATCCTACCCCACCGAGCTGCGCGGGCAGGCCTACGTGCCCTCGCTTAACTGGCTGCTGTGCGCGGGCTGCGTGGGCGTGGTGCTGTACTTCCGCGAAAGCGAAAAGATGGAGGCCGCCTTTGGCCTGGCCGTGACCGTGACCATGCTCATGACCACGGCCCTGCTGGCGTACTATCTCTGGATGCGGCGCGTGCACGTGGTAGCGCGCTACACCCTTATCGGGTTGTACGTCCTGATTGAGGGCGCTTTTCTGGTAGCCAATCTGCGCAAGTTCCCCGACGGCGGCTGGCTGAGCGTGGTGCTGGCCCCCAGGCGCAGGCGCCCGGCGGCTTCGTCGGGGTCGCGCAGGGCATGGAACTGGTCTTCCAGCAGCTGCGCCGAAGCCGCCACGGCTTCGGCGTGGCCGAGCAGCAGGCGGCCGGCCTCGGTGAGC
>CAXUEM010000043.1:5949-11709 GCA_964249885.1 uncultured Hymenobacter sp.
GCGTGGTGCTGGCCCTGCTGCTGCTGGCCGTGATGGTAGCTTGGATTGAAGGCCAGCGCATCCGCCGCGACCTGACCGAGTTCAGCCTTCTGGCCGATTGGCTGCCCCTGCTTAAAGAGCTGAGCCAGGACGAAACCGTGCCCAAGTACGCCACCCATTTGGTTTACCTTACCAAGTCGGCCGACCCCCAACGGGTGGAAAATGCCATCCTGCACTCTATTTTCAAGAAGCGCCCCAAACGGGCCGACGTGTACTACCTCGTGCACGTGCACACCACCGACGACCCCTACACGCGGCGCTACCAGGTCGAGCACCTCGTGCCGCAGGATCTGATTCGCATTGATTTCTACCTCGGCTTTCGCATCGACCAGGCCGTGAACTACATGTTCCGGCAAGTAGTAAGCGAACTGGTGAAACGCGGCGAAATCGACATTACCTCGCGCTACGAAAGCCTGCGCGGGCAGGACGTGGTGGGCGACTTTCAGTTCGTCATTCTTAATAAAACCTTGCCCTACGAGCACCTGCTGCACGGCTGGCCGCGCCTGGTGCTGCGCCTGCACGGCTGGCTGAAGCGCCTGGGAGCCAGCGAACCCGAAAGTTTCGGGCTGGACAACAGCAGCTTTGCCGTCGAAAACGTGCCGCTGCACATGCCCGACCGCCCCGAGCTGCGCCTGACGCGGGACTAACCCCCGGCCGGGCCAGCCGAAGGATGGTATCGAGAATCCCCTCGGACAAGCTCGACCGGAATGCCGGCATTGTTGCTCCGCACCTCCAGAGTTGGTGTTTGCAGGCCAGCGGCCCGGCCTCCCAGTTCAGAAACCTACTGGCTTTGAGCTGCTGTACGGCGGCAGCGGCTTGCCGGCCGACGCCTCGGGCGCGGGCGGGCAGCAATTTCTGCTGCTGCTGCCGCCGGCCGGCGCGGGCAAGCAGTAGTAGTGCTTAAGAGTTGACTGCTTTTCTCAGAATGGCTGTGAGAAACGGTCATGCTGGCTGCCAGCAGGGTTTATCGGCGCCGAATCCCCAATTTGCGGGCCGGTAAAAAATCCGACCTTACTCCTGAATTTTTAGCTTGATGAAAAGTATCTGCAAGGCGGGGCTCAGCCTGCTGCTGTGCGGGCCATATTTCGCGGCGGCTCAAGTTGGTAATCTCACTCCCACCCTGAGTCCGCCGGAAAAGCTGGCGTATTTCCTCGAGCTCACCGACACGCTGCGCCGCAAAGCCCAGAATCCGGGCCTGGCCCTGGCCATTGTGTATGACAACAAGCTGCTGCACCAGGGCGGGCTGGGCTACCGCAACCTGGCCAAACAACTGCCCGTCACCGCCAACACGCTGTTTGAAATCGGCTCCTGCAGCAAGGCGTTCACCGGCGTGCTGGCCGCCCAGCTCGTGCAGGCGGGCAAGCTAAACTGGAGCGACAAGGTGACCCAGCACCTACCCGGCTTCCGGCTGGCCGACGCCTACGCCAGCGAAAACGCCACCGTGCAGGACCTGCTGACCCACCGCGTGGGGCTGGCCCAGCATTTTTACATGCAATACGGCCCCAAGCTCAGCCGCCCCGAGGTGCTGGAAAAGCTGCCCTATCTGAGCTTTGAGGGCAGTTTCCGGGAGAAGTTTCTTTATAACAACTACCTGTACACGGTGGCTGGCATCCTGGAGGAGAAGACCACCAATACGCCCTGGGAGACGCTGGTGGCCAGCCGAATTTTCCAGCCCCTGGGCATGCGCTCGTCGTTTGCTACCTTCCGGGAGTTTCAGGCTTACCCGGAAAACACGGTGAGCTACCAGGCCGACGGCCGCACGGTGGTGCCGCCTTCGAGCATCGATGCGGTGGCGCCCGCCGGGGGCATCAGCTCAACCATCACCGACATGGCCCGCTGGCTGCAGATGCTCGTGGGCCGGGGCCGGCTGGAGGGCCAGGAATTTCTGCCGGCCCGGCAGTTCAGCTACCTCACCAGCCCGCTCACGGTGCGCAACGCGGCCGAGGGAATCTTCTACGGCATCGGCTGGGACATCGACACTAAGCGCGACATCATCTACCACGACGGCCGCACGGCCGGCCAAAGCTCGCGCGTGCTGTTCATGCCCCAGAAGGGCTTCGGCATCGTCGTCCTCTGCAACCAGCAGACGGACTTGCAGAACCTACTCATCCGCTACGCCACCAATATTTTCGTCGATAACAACTACAAGAAAATGGCTGATTTTGAGGCGTTTGTCTTCGCCCGCGCCCAGCCCAAACCGGCGGCTGCCCCGGCCCGCTCGCCTCTTGCTATTAATAACGCGGCTGTGGCCAAAGAGCTGAAAAGCTACGCCGGCGTGTATACGCATCCCGCCTACGGCACCATCACGCTGACCAACCCGAAACGCGGCGAGCTGCACTTCCAGTACTACGATTTCAAGGGCCCGGCCCGGCACAACGCGGGCCTGGTTCACCGCCCTAACCCAGCACCTGACCGGCGCCGATAAGTTCGAGTTCAAGCTGCTGCAAGACGGCCAGCAGGGGGTCACGGGCCTGGAAATCCAGTTTCCGTATTCCAAACCTTTGCAGTTTCAGAAGGCAGCACCGTCAGGTAGCAGCAGGTAGGCAGTTGTTTTAAACAAATGGCAGCCTGCGGCCGGAGTGCACTGCGTTTAGGCCGTGGCCGAAGTGCTGCGCCACCCTCAGATTCCAGGCAAGGGTGCGGCCGCGGCGCGCGGTGTTGCTTCGCGCCGGACCCGACCCCGATAGTGGTTCAAACGCACACTACAAACTACAGACTACAGACCAAAAAAAGGCCCACTGCCAAAGCAGTGGGCCTTTTTTTGGTCCGGCTGGTCGGCGCCAGTGACCAGCCGGGTATGTGCGGCAACCTACCTGGTTACCATCAGGCGCTGGGTGCGGGTCTGGCCCTGGCTCACAAATTGGCACAGGTAGATGCCGGCCGGCCACCGTGCCGAATTGAGCGGCAGCGCGTAGTCGCGGCCACCTTCGGCCACCCCGTCGAAGAGCGTCGCCATGGGGCGGCCCATCAGGTTGTACACTTTCACGGTAGCATAAGCCGTGGCGGGCGTCTGAAAGCTGATGGCGCTGCCGGCCGTCACCGGATTAGGAAAAGCGTTGAGCACGAGCGGCTTGGGCAGGGGCGGCTCGTTGGCCGGTGCCTTGCCCGGGCCCTTGGTGCTGCCGCCGGGCTTGCCCGGCCCGGCTACTGGCTCGCCAGGGCCGCCCAGGCAGCTGCCGAGGTAATCGTCGTGCTGGCCGTCGTGGCGCAGGTGGGCGGGCACGGCGTTAGGCGAGATGCAGATTTCGTGGCCGTTGTGGCACACCAGCACCTTGGGGTTGCGGGGGTTGTTGCCGCAGCGGATGTCGTTCACGCGGATGGTGATGGCCGTGGTGGCCGAGGCGCTGCAGCCGGCGGCGTTGGTAGCCGTCACGCTGAAGCTGTAGGAGCCGCCCGCCGTGGGCGTAAACACGGGGTTGGGGCTGGTCGGGTCACTCAGGCCGGTGGCCGGGCTCCAGAGGTAGCGCACCGCGCCGGGGGCGCTGGCGCTGAGCGTGGCCGTCTGGGGGCCGTAGCCGAGGTAGATGGTGTTGGGAGCGGCGGGCGTCACGGCTCCATCAATGCGCACGGCAATGGTGGGCACGGCGGCCGGGGCGGGCGCCGTCAGGGTTATCTGCGTCGTGGCCGTGCAGCCGTTGGCGTCCGTGGTCGTGACGGTGTAGGTGCCGGCGGTCAGGTTCCTGGGGTTCTGCACCGCCGAGCGGTAGCCGTTCGGGCCGCTCCAGGCGAAGGTGACGGGCGCCGCGGCCCCACTGACGCTCAGGGCAATGCTGCCGCCGGCCGGGACCGCGCAGCTCGGGCCGGTGCCAATGCGCGTCAGTTGGGTGTCGCAGCCCACTACCTTGATAACGAAGGTCTGCGTGATTTCGCCGTAGGCGTTGCCGTGGTGGTAGGTATCCTCGGCGGCCAGCGTGACGGAATGCGAACCCACCTGGGCCGCCCCGGGCGTGCCCGTGAGGGTGGCCGTGCCATTGCCATTGTCGACCAGCGTCAGCCAGTCCGGCAGCACCTGCTCCTCTACGGTCAGCCGGTCGCCGTAGGGCAGGTCGGGGTCGGTGGTGCTGATGTTGTAGCGGAAAGGCTGGCCTACGGTCAGCGTCAGCCCGCTGGGCTGCGAGGTGAAAGCAGGCGCGGAGTTGATGAGGAAATTAAGCTGGTGCGTGGCCTGCTCGCCGTGGGTGTCGCGGGCCGTGAGCGTCAGGGTGTGCGCGCCCCAGTTGGCCAGGGCCGGCGTCCAGCTCAACTGCGTACGAACGGGGTTGGCGGCGGCCGTGGGCAGGGCCTCGCTCAGGCTGGCGCCGGCGGGCAGCCCGGCCGCGCTGGTCAGGCTCACGCGGTCGGTAGCGTCGGGGTCAGAGGCCTGAATGGCGTAGCTCAACGCCGTGCCGGGCACCACCTGCACTAGGCTGCGGTGGGCGGGCGTGGGCGGCACGTCGAAGCGGGGCCGCTGGCTTACCTGAATCGTGACGGACGTAGCGGCCTGCACGCCGGCCCGGTCCTGGGCCACGAAATTGATGACCGTAGTGCCCAGGTTGGCGGCGGTCGGCGTCCAGGAAAAGGCGGTTTGCACCGGGTTGCCGCTGGTGGGCAGCTGCGGGGCCACGGTGGCGCCCTGCGGCAGCCCGTAGGCCTGCAGCTGCACCACATCGTCGGGGTCGCTATCCGTGGCGCGCACCCCGAAGTTCAGGGTCTGGCCCGGCGAGAGCTGGTACACGAACCGGTTGGCCGGCGTGAAGCTGTAGTCGAACACCGGCGCCGTCGAAGTACCCGTAATGCGGATAATGAAGTCAACCAGAATGCTGGTTTGCCCGTCGCTGACCTTAACAATGGCGTTGTAAAGCCCCCCGATGGGCAGGCCGGCCGTGTTCATTGTCACGCGGCCCGTGGCGGCGTCCACGCTCATGCCGGGCGCATTCACGAATGGATAGTTGTTGACGTCGGCCGAGGCGGCCATGGCGAACGTCAGCCTCTGGCCGTCGGGGTCGCTCACGGGCACCAGGAAGGAGGCCGCGGCCTGCCCCGTGGCCAGGTTCACAACCGGCGCGATGGTGGAAACGGGCGAGTTATTACCTGAGCCCGCGTTCACCACGGTGCTGACGTACCAGCGGCCGTTGGCGTTGTTGCCCAGCTCGGACAGACGGCAGCAGTCAGTAAAGAACGCCGTGTAGTTGCCCGCCGTCGCGTAGGTGTGGTTGATGGCGGCCTCCCCGTAGAAGCTGTCGCCGGCCACATCCACGGCTGTTACCAGCAGGGTCACGCTGCTGCTGCTGCCGTCGCCAAAGTTCAGGGTGCCCATGGTCAGCGTCGAGCCCACGGTCAGGTTGGTGAAACCGCTGAAGCTCAGCCGCCACGCCTGACTTAGCTTAAACTGCACGGACTGCTTGCTGGGGTCAGTTGTCAGGGTACGCCACGTGAGAGAACCGTAGCGGAAGTGACTGGCCAGGGCCGGGGCCGCGCTCAGCAAACTTAACACCAGGCCCAGCACCAGCAGCCGCAGGCTCACGGCCGCGACGCCCGGCTCAGAACAGGAAGGTGCGGCCGGGCCGGCGCGCCGGCCGGCCCGTGGCGCGTGCGATCACCGCTTCGCGGGCGCCAAGCTCGCCGCCTTCGTCCTGCAGGCGCGGAACAGCGGCCTCGTGCTGGGCGTGCGCAAGCAGCTTGCCGACCAGATCAAGACGGTGGCCGACCTGAAGGGCCGCAAGGTGGGCGTCTCCGCGCCCG
>CAXUEM010000043.1:11719-14076 GCA_964249885.1 uncultured Hymenobacter sp.
TCTCAAAAGAGTCGAACTGTTTCATGGAATGAGAATGGAAAAGGTTCAAATATGAAAATGACAGGGAAAAATTCTGATTTTTTGCTGAATCCAACTACTGTCATAAATGAATAGTACCATTAATAACTAGTTCTTACACTTTTAAAGTGGTATTGATAGTGTCAAAAGCTAAATTTATACACAATTTCCGCTTGACCAAGTTATTGCATAAATTATTTTTAGCCAGGCAGTAACAATCATATTGCATAATGCCAGAATTCTAAAAGAAGGGTCCCGGAATGACGGCTCAGGCAATGGAAGCGGCGAACCCGTTAGGCCGAAAACCACGGCTGCCGGCGCTGCCCACCGCAGGCTCCACGACTCTTCCTTCCCCTGCTGGCTGGAGGGCAGCGGCCGGGCGCGGTGAGCGCGGCGACTCTCGTAACAATTGGATTTACAGCGGCTAAAACAGCACCGCCACCTGCATCCTTCCGGTGTGCACGGCGCTCAGGCCGCTGGCTTTGCGCCCGTCGTAGGCCAGGGTCAGGTTCAGGCCGTTGCTCAGGCGCTGCTCCAGGTTCAGGTTCCAGGTGAAGTTGGCGCCGGGGCGCAGGGCGTTGAGCAGCTCGATGCCGGCCACCGAGGCCGGGTCGCCGCGGAAGCCCACGCGGGTGCCGCGCACGGCGCCGGTCACGGTGCGCTTGTTTACCTGGCTGAGGCGGGTTTCCAGGCCCAGCTCGTCGAAGGTGCCCCGGGCCGGCTCCTCGCTGGGCCGGTCGGGGTTGGGCAGGGTGTTGCGCTTTTGCTGGCGCAGGTAGGTGCCCGTGAGGCGCAGGGCGGGCGTGGGCTGGTAGCTGATTTCGGGCTGCACATCGTAGAGCAGCAGCCGGAAGTTGCGCTGGCTGAGGTAGGTGCTGGCGGCCTCGCGCACGTTGCGGCTCAGCAGCAGCCGCCCGGTGAAGGACTGCGCCAGCGTGCGCCGCACCAGCAGGCTCTGCGTGAGAATGTTGCGGGTATCGAACCCCTGGGCCAGCAGGGTCTTGAGCTTGGCCTGCTGCACAGTGAGCTCAGCCCCGAAAATGGGGTTGGAGCGGTTGTAGTACAGCGTGTTGCGCAGCAGGCGGTTGGTGCCCAGGGTTTGCTCATCGTCGGTGGCTGAGCCGAAAGGGTTGAGGCGGGCGCCTAGGCTGGGGTCGGTGGTGCGGCGGTCCACGGCCAGGGAACTGATGGTGGAAAAGCGCGCCGCCCCGGCCCGCCCGCCGCCGGCCTCGCGCCAGGTGCGCGGGGCATTGGTCGTGAGGCGGTAGCTGAGCCGGTTGGTGTAGGCCGTGATGTAGTCCTGCGTGGGCAGAAACACCTTGATGTGCGTCCGGTACTGCGCGTCGGGTGTCTGGGCCTCGAAAAATTCATCCTTGCCCTGCTGGCCGTCGCCGTCGCCGTCCCGAAAAAAGTGGGTGCCCTGCCCGGCCGGCACCGCCACAAACGAGAAGTCGCGCTTCAGCTCCCGGCCCGTGCCAATGCTGTAGCTCAGCTCGGAGCGCACCTGGCCCTGGAGCAGGCTGGCGTTGTAGTCGAGCTTGCCCAGCACGGTGCGGCGGCGGGCGCTGTCGGCGCTGGCGGCGCGCAGGTCGCGGTAGGTGGCCAGCAGGCGCAGGTCCTGGGCTTTGCCCAGGCGCGTGGCCAGGTTTAGCTGCCAGGTCTGGGCCTGGGCGCGGCGCACCAGCTCGGTGCGGGCCTCGTTGGGCGTCTGGTCCTGGCGGCGGCTGTAGTCGAGGCGGTAGTTGAGCCGGGCCGAGTCGCGGCTCATCACAAACACGTTGTGCTCGTCGAAGTAATTAGCCGAGCTGAGCTCCTGGCCGTCGGGCCGGGCCACGCGGTTTTTATCAAACCGGTAGGCGTAGCCCGGCACCACGGCCCCGCGCACGAAGCGCGCCGTAGCCTCGCCTCGGGTCCAGGCGCTACGCCGGCTGCCCGCCTCGGCCCCGAGCACAAACAAAGAGCCGCGCAGCTCCACGTCCCCTATTTTCTGGGCCGCATCGAGCCAGTGCTGCAGGCCGCTGACCTCGCCCGGCCGGTAGCGCCGGCTCAGGCGGTAGCTGAGGGCGTGGTTGGGGTCGCGCGCCAGGCCCAGGCTGAAGTTGAGGATGTTGTCGGTGCGGGGGCGCTGGCCGGGGTTGGTGCCGGTCACGGTGCTTTGGGCGCTCCAGTTGCGGTCGAACTCCACGTCGCGGTAGCGGTCAATGGGCGCGAAGCCGGCGTCGGTGTACTCGTAGTCCAGCGTCGAGTGCAGGCGGTAGTCGCGCAGCACCCCCTGCTGGCCCAGGCGACCGGGCAGGCGGCGGTGGTGCACCACGTAGCCCAGGCGCAGGGCGGCGCCC
>CAXUEM010000044.1:0-1297 GCA_964249885.1 uncultured Hymenobacter sp.
CTTCTGCAGCCTGCATGGCATAGCCTAGCCGACTGCCGCCGCCCAGCGCGTAGGCTAAATCGGGGGCACCCGTGAACGCCGCGGCCCGGTCGGCTGAACTCAGCGCCGGCTGGCCGGGAGTTACTGTCCCCAGCGGCTCATCGGCCAGCAGTTCGGGCAGCTGATACGACGTGAACTCGTTTTCCAGGGCAGCCGCAAATCCGAACTCAAAGCGGGCCGTACCGGCTTCGGACGAAGGCCGGATGGGCAGCGGCAGTGCGTCCGTCACGGCTTCGGCCGGAGCAGCAGCCTCAGCGGGCGTTTCTGCGGCCTCCACAAAAGCATCAGCAGCCAGGGCTGGCTCACCGGCCTTCAAACCATCACCGAGCACGGCGCTCCCGGATTCGGCTGCTTCCTGCGGTGGTGTTATAGCTGCCAGCGCCACCGGCCCCTCAAGGTCAGGCAGCGAAGTTGCGGTGGACGCCACCAACTCCGGTGGCGCCGGCTGGCCTGCGGGCAGCTCGTCAGCGTTCCGCGCCGGCGCCGATTCGGCCGTTACTTCAGCCGCGGCGAGCAGTGCCGCAGTGAGTGGAGTTTCCACCGCTGCCGCCATCGGGGTTTCCGCCGCAACGGCCGGCTCGGCTGGCGGGGCGGGCGCCAGGACAACAGCTTCCGTATATGCATCTACGCCGGGCATTTCTCCGGTATAAGCAGCGCGGTCGTCCGGGAAGGTGGCGGCCGCGGCAACAGCAGACGGCGCCAGGGCCGCAGCGGCGGCTGGCTCTGCCGCCGCTGCGGGCAAAGCATCTTCGGGCTGGCCGGCAGCCAATTCCTCTGCTTCGGCCGCCGGATTTGCGTCTTGAGCTTGAGAAGGTCCGGCGGGCTGCTCCAGCAGCTGGCGCAGCAACTGGCGGTCGGCGGCGTAGGTGGCGGCGCGGCGCAGGCGCTGCCCGGCCAGCATGCTGCCCTGGTCGTGCGCGGCTTTGGCCAGCAGCAGATGCGCGGTCTGACAGTACGGAAAGGTCTGCGCCAGCTGCTCCAGGTCCAGCACGGCCGCAGTGGAGAGCGAAGCCGGCGAGGAAAGCAAGGAAAGAAGCGCAGCGCGGGTCATAGCAAGCGAAGAGGAAAGGCCGGCTGCTTAGGGCGCCGGCCACAACGGGGCGACAACATTACTGCAAAAAGTGCAGACCCGGTGCCCGAACAAGCTCGGCCGTAGTCCGGTCCCGGCCCGGAACGCGCCTCGTGCCCGGCCAGCAGGGGGTGCGGGCGGCCGGCCGTTTCGCCCGCGCGTGCCCAACCAGATTTTAAAATACATGAC
>CAXUEM010000044.1:1307-8205 GCA_964249885.1 uncultured Hymenobacter sp.
CTTCACTCCGCTTGCTACCAGTTCGCGACCGACTTATTGAAAATATCGGTGATAATAACATTGGTTAATTCCCGCACCCGCGGGTCGTTATTAACCGCCGAAATGTCGAGCGTAGAAGGAAAGTCCCGGAAGTTTTGATACGTCTGGTCGCTGTCCTGCTTGGGGTCTTTGGTGTTCGTGAATCGGACTTTCACCTGAATGGTTAGCCGGTTGGCACCCGCCAAATCCACGTTATCAACTTTCTGGATGGCCGCCGGCGCGTAGTCATAGGCCAGGATGGTGCCGTCGAACTGCAGGTCGCCGTCGCGCGGCACCAATTTGAGCGAGGTATTGCGCTGAAAATAATCTTTTAAATCCTCGGTAAACCGCTGGGAAAGCGACGACGGCGCATTGGCCGCGTTGCTCTGAATTGTCTGGATGGAAAATGTCTTTACGTCCGGGTCAATGTTGGTGCCATTAAACGAGTACCCGCCGGACGCCACGCTGCAAGCCTGCAGCAGCAGCAACAGCCCGGCCAGCAGGGGGTAAAATGCCGGCCGGCTACTTATAGGAATGGGGCGTACATCAGACTTGCTCCAGGTCATACTGCTTTAATTTACGGTAGAGCGTGCGTTCGGAAATACCTAAATCATGCGCGGCGTATTTGCGCTTGTTGTGGTGTTTTTTCAGGGCCTTGAGAATCATTTCTTTTTCCTTGGCTTCGAGGGATAACGTCTCTTCCTCGGTTTCGTGCGTGATGTCTTCCACACGCTGCGCTTCCTCGTCGGCGTAGGCCGGCGCTGGGTCCACGCTTAGCGTGCCGGACGCAGAAGACGATAGAAAATAGTCGGTCGAAGGAGTATCCTCGTAGGTCGGGCTCGCGCCAGCCGGACTGAACAAATGGCTGTTCTGGCGCAGCAGCTCTTGCGCCTCGTGCGGCCGCGGCGCACCGGCCAGTTCCAGCACCATCTTCTTGAGGTCCGTCATGTCGCGGCGCATGTCGAACAGGACTTTATACAGTAAGTCGCGCTCGGAGTAGCCGTTAGGGCCGGCATTGGTGAGGCCTTCGGTGCCGGCGCCCAGTAGCATGGGCAGGCGGCTGGTTTGCTCGGCGGGCAGGTAGGTAGCCAGGCGCCGGGCATCAACTTCGCGCTCCAGTTCCAGGATGCTGATTTGCTCGGCTATGTTCTTGAGCTGCCGGATGTTGCCCGGAAAGCGGAAGCGCGTGAGCAGCTGCACGGCGTCGGGCGTGAGGGAAATGGGGCGCACCCGGTTTTTCTCGGAGAAGTCGGCCGTGAACTTGCGAAACAGCAGGTAGATATCGTCGCCCCGCTCGCGCAGCGGCGGCACGGTGATGGGCACCGTGCTAAGCCGGTAATATAAATCTTCCCGGAACTTGCCGTTCTGCACGTTGGTGAGCAGGTTCACGTTGGTGGCGGCTACCACGCGCACGTCGGTTTTCTGCACTTTGCTCGAGCCGACGCGGATGAACTCGCCGTTTTCCAGCACGCGCAGCAACCGCGCCTGGGTGCCGAGCGGCATCTCCCCTATTTCGTCAAGGAAAATAGTGCCGCTGTTCGTTACCTCAAAATAGCCTTTGCGGGCTTCATTCGCGCCGGTGAACGAGCCTTTTTCGTGGCCGAACAATTCCGAATCAATCGTACCCTCGGGAATGGCGCCGCAGTTGATGGCAATAAATTGTCCGTGCTTGCGCGGCGAAAGGGCGTGAATAATTTTCGAAAATGATTCTTTGCCCGACCCGCTTTCGCCGGTAATAAGCACGGTCATGTCGGTGGGCGCGACCTGGGCGGCCACCTGAATGGCGTAGTTCAGCGCCGGGGCGTTGCCGATGATGCCGAAGCGCTGCTTGATGGATAGTATTTCTTGCTGTGTCATCAGACCGACTGCGCGTGGAAACGCAGCCTTGAAGAATTTATTATTTACAATTAATCAGCGGCTATAACAGCCGAATAAGCCAAAGCGCCCCGCAGGTATTTCGGCTTACTGTATTGCCTCACCCAGCAGGGTGCTGGCCGTGCTGGAATGCACGAGCACGTTCACGTAATCGCCTTTTTGGAAATTTCCTTTCGGGAAAATAACCACTTGGTTTTGGCTGTTGCGGCCGCTGAGGTGTTCCTGGCTGCGTTTGGAGAAATTCTCCACCAATACCTCGTGCACGCGGCCCACGGCGCGCTCGTTGCGGCGGGCGCTGTGCTGCTGCTGCAAGTCGATGGTTTCCTGCAGGCGGCGCTTTTTGACGTCCAGCGGCACGTCGTCGGCCAGCTTGCGGGCGGCCAGCGTGCCGGGCCGCTCAGAGTAGAAGAACATATAGGCCATGTCGTACTCCACGAAGCGCATCAAACTCAGCGTGTCCTGGTGCTCGTCCTCGGTTTCGGAGCAGAAGCCGGCAATCATGTCGGTGCTGATGGCGCAGTCATCGCCGAGAATGCGGCGGATGGCCCGCACCCGCTCCTCGTACCAGGGCCGGTCGTAGGTGCGGTTCATCAGGGCCAGCACGCGCGAGTTGCCGCTCTGGGCGGGCAGGTGAATGTACTTGCAGATGTTGTGATGGCGCGCCATAGTAAACAACACCTCGTCGGTAATGTCTTTGGGGTGCGAGGTGGCAAAGCGCACCCGCAGCTGCGGGCTCACGTTGGCCACGCGCTCCAGCAGCTGCGCAAAATTCACCGTGTCGGTGCCGTCGGCGCTGACCCACTTATAGGAATCCACGTTCTGGCCCAGCAGGGTCACTTCCTTGTAGCCGGCGGCCACCAGGTCTTCGGCTTCGCGGATGATGCTGTGGGCGTCGCGGCTGCGCTCGCGGCCGCGGGTGAAGGGCACCACGCAGAACGAGCACATGTTGTCGCAGCCGCGCATGATGCTGATGAAGGCCGACACGCCGTTCGAGTTCAGGCGCACGGGCGTGATGTCGGCGTAGGTTTCCTCGCGGCTGAGCAGCACGTTCACCGCTTTCTGGCCGCCATCGACTTCGCGAATCAGGTTGGGCAGGTCGCGGTAGGCATCGGGGCCCACGACCAGGTCCACGAGCTTTTCTTCCTCCAGGAACTTGGCTTTCAGACGCTCGGCCATGCAGCCCAGCACGCCCACCAGCAGGCCGGGGTGGCGCTTTTTGTGGCCGTTTATCTGGCTCAGGCGCATACGCACGGTTTGCTCGGCTTTCTCGCGGATGGAGCAGGTGTTGAGCAAGACGAGGTCGGCGCCTTCGAGTGTGTCGGTGGTGTCGAAACCTTCGTCAAACAGGATGCTGGACACGATTTCCGAGTCCGAAAAATTCATCTGGCAGCCGTAGCTTTCCATGTAGAGCTTGCGGCGGCGGCCGGTGCGGGTGGCCGGGCTGATGCGCACCTCGCCGCTGGGGACGGCCTCGGCGGCCGGCGCGGCAGTATCTAAAAAATCGAGGGTCAGAATGGGCTGGGACATAGTTTCGCGGGCTCGCAGGCCGAGAACAAAGATACTACGCCCCCGCCCCGAATGACAGAATGGCAGCCAAATTTTGCACAATTTGCCGCTGGCCGCCGGCTACCCGGCTGATTGTCAAGCCCCGGGCCGGCCGTCCCGCCGGGCTACGCGGCACTCAGCCCACTAAAAACCCCGATTCCGGGCCGGAGCGGCCTGAAATCGGGGTTTAACAGCAGGCGAGATGGCCACGCCGGCTAGCCGGGCAGCGGCTACTCGCTGCGGCTTTCCTTAGACTTTTTCTTCTCGTCCTTGAGGGCCTTTTTTTCCTTGGCCGTCATTGTGGGCTCTTTCTTTTTCTCTTTGCGGGCGTCCTGGGCTTTGGCCATGATGAGGATGGGTTAAAAGGTGAGAAAATGGGGAAATGAAGGGCTTAATAAGGTGCGTTTTTAACGCGCTGCTGCGGGCGCATGTTACGCGGCGGCGGCGGCCAAAACCGGTAAATACCGCTCCTGCATCACCGCCAAGTGGTGCAGCTCGTGGCCGGCCAGAATGAAGAGCAGGGCGCGCACACTCACGAAGTTGCCGTTGGCCGTGCCGCCGCGCGCCAGCTGCGCCGGCCCGAAGCTGGCCAGCAGGGTCAGGGTAGCGGCGCGCACTGCGTCGTACTCGGCCAGCAAATCAGCTAAAGCTCGTGCGTTGGCTTCGGAGGCCGCGGCGTAGGTATTTTCGTCGAAGCCGGGCAGGTCCTGGGCGTCGCCGCGGCCAAAGCGCAGGGCGCGGTAAGCAAACACCCGCTCGGCATCGGCCATGTGCAGCAGCAGCTCTTTCAGGCTCCACTTGCCGGGGGCGTAGGCCTGGGCAGCCTGCTCGTCGGACAAGGAGGCCAGCAGAGCCCGCAGCTGGGCGGGCTGGGTGCGCAACAACGCCAGCGGGTCGGCTTCGGCCGGCACGCGGGCCACGTAGCCGGCATAGAAGGAAGCGTATTCGGTTTCGGCGGGACGCATGAGCAGAAAAGCAGTGGGCAAGGGGGCCGGCAGGTGCAAAGCAGGCACCAGAGGGGCCGGCAGGGCAGCGGCCAGTACGGGCTGCGAATGTAGCAGGTGAAACTGCTTGCGCACCACTGGCAGCGGCGCAGCCAGCAGGGGGTGCGCGCCCCCTGCTGCTCGCCCAAAGGCCCAGACCAGAAAGTCGGGCAGGATGCGCCCCCAGGTGTCCTGGTCGTGCCGGCCGCCTTCTACCTGCACGTAGCGCAGCTGGGTGTGGACGTCCAGACCTTGGCGGCGCAGCTCGGCTATTAGGTCCAGGGTGTCGTCCACGGCGTCAATCACGCCGTTGTTGTTGCGGTCGTTGGCTTCGTCCTGGGTGCCGGTTTGCAGCCAGAACTGGTGCTGCGGGTGCAGCTGCCCGGCCCGCACGCGGCGATGGGCCAGCCGGGCCTGCTCGGTGTAGCCGGGGCCCAGGTCGTGGTCGCGCCACCAGAACGAGCCCGAGAACACGCCCACCCGCTCGAAATGCGCCGGGTGCTGCCAGGCCAAATCGAAGGCCATCAGGCCGCCCAGCGAAAAGCCGGCCACCACGGCCGCGGCCGGGTCGGCGCTGACGTGGTAGCGGGCCCGGGCGTAGGGCAGCAACTCGCTGAGCACGAAATCGGTGTACAAGCCAGCCCGGCCGCCGCGCCCCTTGTAATCGGGCTGCCCGGCCAGACCGTATTCCTGGGTGCGCAGCTCGCCGGCGTGAATGCCCAGCAGCACAAACGGCTGCACCGCGCCCATGCGGTAGAGCGCGGCCAGCGTGGCGGGCAGCTTCAGCCGCGCCAGGTCCTGCCCGTCGTTCAGGTAGAGCACCGGGTAGGGCGTGGCCGCCCTAGGGTCGAAGCCGGGCGGCAGGAGCACGTCCAGCACCACGGGGCGCGCCAGATAGCTGGAAATCAGCGACTCATCGCGTACCAGGGTGGGTCCGGCGGTGGTCTGCAGGTCAGGAAAGAGTACATCCATCATTCAAATCTAAGGCGACAGCCAGCCAGCAGGGGGTTGGGGTGCCGGCGCCGACTCCGCTTACGGGCGCGCCGCTTATTTCAACGCAGCCCAACCGGCGGGCGGTCATTGCCGAGTGTTTTTTTGCTAGCTTGCCCGCCGCTACTTTTCCTCGCCTACCGCCGCCAGTCCGTGCACGAAGAACACCGCCAATTTCACTCCGCCCATTTGGGCGGGCCGCTCGACCTGCTGGTTTACGGCTCCTGGGGCTACCCGGTCGTGGTCATTCCAACGTCCATGGGCCGGCATTATGAGGCCCGCGACTTCCAACTCGTGGAAGCAGCCCGGCCGTTGATAGAGGCCGGCCGCATCAAGCTCTACTGCGTCGACAGCATGGACCGCCTGAGCTGGTATGCCAAGCATTTGCCCCCGGCCCAGCGCGTCCAGAACCACATCTGGTACGACCGCATGCTGAGCGAGGAGCTGGTACCCATGCTGCAGCGCGAGTGCAGCGTCGACAAAATCGGCATTGCCGGCGCCAGCTTCGGCGGCTACCAGGCCCTGAATTTCGCCTTTCGGCACCCCGAGCAGGTTGCGCACTT
Organism: uncultured Hymenobacter sp.; assembly: GCA_964249885.1. Lineage (GTDB taxonomy): Bacteria > Bacteroidota > Bacteroidia > Cytophagales > Hymenobacteraceae > Hymenobacter. The sequence continues at coordinate 7,282 of CAXUEM010000044.1, forward strand.
ATTTACCATGGGCGCCGCCTTCGACATTCGCCGCTTTCTCGACGGCTACCACGATGAGAACGTGTATTTCAACAACCCGCCCGAGTTTATGCCTGGCGCCGAAAGCCCGCATTTTCACTGGATGAACATCATCCTGGGCACCGCGCAAGATGACTTCTGCTTAGCCTCGACCCTACAAATGCACGAAATCTTGGACCGCAAGGGCATCCGCCACGGCTTGGATGTACGCCCGCACGGCGGCCACGACTGGCCGGTGTGGCGCGAGCAGTTTCCGCGGTTTCTGAACTCTATTTAGCCATAAACAAAGCTCGGGCCATGGCCCAAAACGGCCACGGCGCTTTTGTCTTAAACCCTTCCAGCTTTTCAAATCACCTTTCGTCATGAAAAAAATCGGCATTCTTTTCGGCCAAGAAAACACCTTCCCGCAGGCTTTTGTGGAGCGCGTTAATCAGAAAGCGCCCGCTGGCATCTCGGCCGAGTTCGTGAGCATCGCGGAGGTAGAGCAGAACGTGCCCACTGACTACGCCGTCATTATTGACCGCATCTCGCAGGACGTGCCGTTCTACCGCGCCTACCTCAAAAACGCTGCTCTCACCGGCACGGCGGTCATTAATAACCCGTTCTGGTGGAGCGCCGACGAGAAGTTTTTCAATAACGCCCTGGCCCTGCAGCTGGGCGTGCCAGTGCCGCGCACCGTGCTCCTGCCCAGCAAGGAGCGCCCCTCGGACACGAGCGAAAACTCGTTTCGCAACCTGCAGATGATGAATTGGGAGGCCTTGTTCCAGAAAATCGGCTTTCCCGCTTTTATGAAGCCCCACTCCGGCGGGGGTTGGAAAAGCGTGTACAAGCTCGACGGGCCCGACGACTTTTTCCGCGCCTACAACGAAACCGGGCAATTGGTGATGCTCTTTCAGGAAGCGGTGG